>JAQGLR010000272.1 GCA_028292765.1 Massilia sp.
GCGGGCGCCGCCACGGCCGCCGGTTTCGGGGCGGCCGCTTCGCTCATGCCGGCAATTGCCTGGCCGAGCGGGTCGGCTTCGGTGGCGGCGGCCGGTGCCGGGGCGGGTGCGGCGGCCGCGGCGGTAGCGGCGGCCTTGGCCGCTTCACGATCGGCCAGCTGCTTGCTCGCTTCGCGCGCGGCTTCGCGGTTGCCGTACATCGGCTTGTTCGGGTCGCTCGCCAGGCTCGGCTCGAGGTCGGCCGGACGGCCCATCTTGTTCGAGCGGTCGGTGAAGGGCGAGGCGCCCTTGGTGATCATCAGCGCGACCACGACCGCGATCCCCAGGCCGATGATCAGGCCGATGATGATGCCGGTCAGGGTGCTGCCGCGCTGGCGCAGGAGGGAGGGAAAACGAAGGGTGGCGGTCATGGTTGCTTGCTTGTTTATGCGTGATTATGCTTGTGGTTCCGCTTGTGGTTCGGCCTGGGCGCGTTCCATCTTGGCCGGCGCCGAAACGCCGATCAGGTCCAGGCCGTTGCGCAGCACCTGGCGGGTAGCGCTGGCCAGGGCCAGGCGTGCCAGCTTCAGCGGCTCGTCGTCGTCGAGCAGCCATTTGTGCGCGAAGTAATAGCTGTGCAGTTCGCCGGCCAGTTCGCGCAGGTAGAACGCGACCTGGTGCGGGCCGAGTTCGAGCTTGGCGCGCCCGAGCATCTCCGGATAGACCGCCAGTTTCGACAGCAGGCTTGCCTCGTGCGGCGTGGTGAGCGGGGACAGGTCGACGTTCGCCAGCTGCGCCTCCTCACCGCCCCAGTTCGCCAGGGCCGAGCAGATGCGCGCGTGGGCGTACTGCACGTAGTAGACCGGGTTTTCTTCGCCCGTCGCCAGCGCGACGTCGACGTCGAACACGAATTCGGTATCGGCCTTGCGCGAGATGAGGAAGAAGCGCACGGCGTCGCGGCCGCGCGTGATGTCGCCATTGCCCGACCATTCGATCAGGTCGCGCACGGTGACGTAGGAGCCGGCGCGTTTCGAGATCTTCACCTCTTCGCCGTTCTTCATGACGGTGACCATCTTGTGCAGCACGTAGTCCGGGTAGCCCTGCGGGATGCCGATGTTCACGGCCTGCAGGCCGGCGCGCACGCGGGCGATGGTGCCGTGGTGGTCGCTGCCCTGGACGTTGATGGCCTGGTCGAAGCCGCGCCGGAACTTCTGCATGTGGTAAGCCACGTCCGGCACGAAATAGGTATAGGTGCCGTCGGACTTGCGCATCACGCGGTCCTTGTCGTCGCCATAGTCGGTGGTTTTCAGCCACAGCGCGCCGTCCTGCTCGTAGGTGACGCCGGCGTCGACCAGGGCCTGCACGGCCTCGTCGACCTTGCCGTCGGCGTACAGCGAGGACTCGAGGTAGTAATTGTCGAACTTGACGCCAAAGGCCTGCAGGTCGATGTCCTGCTCGTTGCGCAGGTAGGCGACCGCGAAGCGGCGGATCGATTCGAGGTCGTCGGGGTTGCCGCTGGCGGTGGCAGGCTCGCCGTCGCTGGCGGACACGGTTTTAGCGGCCAGGAAGTCGGTTGCGATGTCGGCGATGTAGTCGCCGTTATAGGCCGATTCGGGCCAGGCGGCGTCGCCCGGCTTGTAGCCGCGTGCGCGCGCCTGCACCGAGTTGGCCAGGGTCGCGATCTGGACGCCGGCGTCGTTGTAGTAGAACTCGCGCGTGACGGCGTGGCCCTGCGACTCGAACAGCGAGGACAGCGCGTCGCCGAGTGCCGCCTGGCGGCCGTGGCCGACGTGCAGCGGACCGGTCGGGTTGGCCGAGACGAATTCGATGATGGCGTGGTGGCCTTCGCCCGAGGTGCCGCGACCGAAGGCCGCGCCCTGTTCCAGTACCGTGCGCACCACCGACTGCTTGGCGCCTGCCGCCACCCGCAGGTTGATGAAGCCGGGGCCGGCGACGTCGGCCGATTCGACCAGGCCGGCGGCCTGCGGGTCGGCCAGCAGTGCGGCAACCAGGCGCGTGGCCAGCTCGCGCGGGTTGGTTTTCAGCCCCTTGGCCAGCTGCATGGCGATGTTGCAGGCAACGTCGCCGTGGCTCGGATCGCGCGGGCGTTCCAGGACAATGTGCGGAGACAGGTCGGTGCCGGCGACGATCGGCGCCAGGGCGGACTGGAAGAGGGCAACGATCTGTTGTTTTTGTTGGGCGAGCATGGTTTTGTCGGTAAATTCGGTGGGGCGGTGGCGCGGCCACGGCAAACAAGCGGCCATTATACTGGTTTGCTGCAGCGCCGAATACGGCCATGGCGGCCTGCCGTGGCCATGCTTGCACCCATCCTTTAAGCCGGGCCAAAGGCATAGCCGGTACAATGTGGCCCTTTCCCGTATCGACCCGCCATCATGACCGACAAGCGCCGCACGCTCTCCATCAAGCCCAAGGCCGCCAGCGCCGCCAAGGCGGAAGCCAAATCTCCGGCCAGGCCGGCGAACCCGGCTGCGCAGTACGCGAAGCCGAAAGCGCCGGCGGCCCGCCCCGCGCCAAAGCCCGAGGCCAGGCCGGCGGCTGCGCGCCCGGCCCCGCAGGCTGCGCCGGTGGAGCGTCCGAGCTACGAGATCAAGCCCCAGTTCCAGCAGGATTACCGTCCCGACCTCCCTGGCGACTCGCTGGCGCTGGCGCTGCTGGGCGCGGCCAGTGCGGTCGCCGCTGTGCGCGGCGGCACGGCGCTGCCGCAGGCCTTGTCGCAGGTGTTTTCAAGCTATAACGCCGCGCCCCAGACGCGCGGCGCGATCCAGGACCTGGCCTACCGCACGATGCGCGGCCTGGGCCGGGCCGACACGCTGCTCGGCCTGATGACGACCAAGGCGCCGGACGTGCCGATGCTGGTCGGCCTGCTGTGCTGCGCGCTGGTGCTGCTCGACACGCCTGAGGGCGAACGGGCTGCCTACGAGCCGTTCACCGTGGTCGACCAGGCCGTGACGGCCGCGAGCCGCCATCCCGACCTGGCGCACGCCAAGGCGATGGTGAACGCGGTGCTGCGCCGTTTCCTGCGCGAGCGCGAAGCACTGGTTGGCGAAGCGCTGAAGCAGCCGCTGGCGCAGTGGAACTACCCGCAATGGTGGATCGACGCCACCCGCGCCGCCTATCCGCGCGACTGGGAAGCCATCCTCGCGGCCGGCAACGGCCACCCGCCGCTGACGCTGCGCGTGAATACCCGCAAGACCTCGGTCGAAGACTACCTGCGCCGGCTGGAAGAAGAAGGCTTCGCCGCGCAGCAGGTCGGCCCGACCGCCTTGCGCCTGAAGCAGGCCGTGAACGTGGCCCAGGTGCCGGGCTTCCACGACGGCCTGGTGTCGGTGCAGGACGCCGGCGCCCAGCTGGCCGCGCCGCTGCTCGACCTGCAAGACGGCATGCGCGTGCTGGACGCCTGCGCCGCCCCCGGCGGCAAGAGCGGCCACATCCTGGAGACGGCCGGCGTCGAGCTGGTATCGGTCGACTCCGACCCGCAGCGCCTGCTGCGCGTGGGCGACAACCTGGGACGCCTCGGCCTGTCCGCCACCCTGGTGGCGGCCGAAGCACAAACGAGCGACTGGTGGGACGGGCGGCAGTACGACCGCATCCTGGCCGACGTGCCGTGCACGGCCTCGGGCATCGTGCGCCGTCACCCCGACATTCGCTGGCTGCGCAGGAAGACCGACACGCGCCAACTTACAACACTTTCCGCGCAGATACTCGACAATCTTTGGCAGATGCTGCGGCCCGATGGTAAATTGTTGTTCGTGACATGTTCGCTCTGGCCCCAGGAATCCGAGGCGCAGGCGGCCGCGTTCGCGGCGCGCCACGACGACGCCATTCGCCTCGATGCGCCCGGCCAGCTGCTGCCAGTGAGCGGTGCCGAAATCGACCATGACGGTCTGTTCTACGCCCTGTTCCAGAAGAGAGGGGCCTGACGTTCCCGCACAATACGCTCCATTAATTTAGGTTCCGGCTCACCTGTGACTTTACGATTTTTCCGCCTCCTCGCCTGCCAGCTGCTGCTGGTCTTCGCGTGCGCAACGGCGCAGGCGGCCGAGGGGATCGACATCACGCTGGCGAAAATCGAAGCCACCGATGAAGGCTATCGCCTCGCGGCCAACTATTCGTTTGACCTGAACCGCGACCTGGAAGACGCCCTGCAGCATGGCGTCAAGCTCTATTTCACGACCGAGATCGAACTGACGCGCCCGCGCTGGTACTGGCGCGACGACCGCGCCGTTTCCTCGAAGCGGACGGTCGCCATTTCCTACGACGTGCTGCTGCGCCAGTACTACGTGTCGATCCAGGGCAGCGTCCAGCAAACCTACCAGACCCTCGACGAGGCGATGTTCCAGATCCGCCGCCCGAGCCGCTGGCTGATCGCCCATAAGGGCGCGCTCAAGCATGGCGAGACCTATGAAGTGTCCCTGCGCATGTACATGAACCGCGAGCTGCTGCAAAAGCCGCTCCAGGTCAGCGCCTTCGGTAATTCGGACTGGCAGCTTGCCTCGAACCGGAAGACCTTCAATTATCGTGCGGAGTAAGGTGTGAACCAGGCCATGCGCTACGCGCTGGTGGTCGGCGGGGCGGTTGTCTCGATCCTGTTGTTCCTGCTCGCCTCGGCCTCCGACAACTCCGGTTTCTTCGAACGCTATTATTACTGGCTGCTGGGGCTGAACGCGACGATCGCGTTCCTGCTGTTGATCCTCGTCCTGGTGGCGCTCGGGCGCCTGTATTCGCGCTACAAGGCGGGGCGCTTCGGCTCGCGCCTGATGGCGCGCCTGGTGCTGCTGTTTGCCGGCATCGGCATCCTGCCCGGGCTGGTCATCTTCATGGTCTCGGTGCAGTTCGTCTCGCACTCGATCGAGTCGTGGTTCGACGTCAAGATCGAGGCCGCCCTGCAGTCCGGCCTGAACCTGGGCCACGCGGCGCTCGACGACTCGCTCGCCGAACTCTCCGGGCGCGGCCAGACCGTGGCGGCCACGCTCTCGGGCCAGGACGACATCGGCGCCCGGATGACGCTGTCGCAACTGGTGGCCGACACCGACGGCATGCAAAGCGCGATGCTGCTCGACGCCGGCGGCAGGCTCGTTGCCAGCGCCAGCGAAGACCGCCGCGCCGACCTGACGGGCGACCTGCCGAACCCGCAAATGGTGCGCCAGGCCAGCATGCCCGGCGGCTATGCGCGTACCGAGGGCGGCATCGAACTCGATTTCCGCGAAGCGGCCGGCGCCGACGGGCTCGACGCCGTCACCGGCCTGCGCCAGCGCGTGGTGCTGGCCGTGCCCGAGCCGCCGGGCGCCGCGCCGCGCTACCTGCAGCTGATGCAGGCGGTGCCGGTCAACCTGGCCTCGAACGCCGCGGTGCTCAGGAGCGCTTTTTCCGAATACCAGGCGCGCTCGGTGGCGCGTACCGGCCTGCGCCGCATGTACATCGAAACGCTGACCCTGACCCTGCTGCTGGCCATCTTTGGCGCCATCGGCAGCGCCGTCCTGATCGCCGGCAACCTGGCGCAGCCGCTGCTGGTGCTGGCCGAAGGCACGCAGGCGGTGGCCGAAGGCGACCTGTCGCCGCGTCCGATCGTCGAAACCAACGACGAACTGGGCACGCTGACGCAGTCGTTCAACGCGATGACCGGCCAGCTGTTCGAAGCGAGGAGCGCGGTCGAACGCAACCGGGCCGCGCTGCAAAGCGCCAAGGCCCACCTCGAATCGGTGCTGGCCAACATGTCGGCCGGCGTGCTGGTGCTGGACGCCGAAGGCACGGTGGTGAACTCGAACGAGGCCGCCTGCCGCATCCTGCAGATGGAGCAGTGCCACCTGAACGGGCCGCTGTCGAAGATCGAGGGACTCGAAACGTTCGCCAACGCCATCACGCGCGCGTTCTCGACGCAAAGCGCGCAGTCGGCCGCCGGCACCTCGCGCCAGCGCACCCACTGGCAGCTCGAGGTCGAGATCCCGCGCCGCGACCCTGGCGAAGACCACGACACCACCTTGCTGGCGCGCGGTTCGCGCCTGCCGGTCGGCGTGGGCAGCGGCTTCATCGTCGTGTTCGACGATATCTCGGACGTGATCTCGGCGCAGCGTTCGGTGGCCTGGGGAGAAGTCGCGCGCCGCCTGGCGCACGAAATCAAGAACCCGTTGACGCCGATCCAGCTGTCGGCCGAGCGCCTGCAGATGAAGCTGGAAGGGAAGCTGGACGCCGTCGATGCGGCGCTGCTGGCGCGGGCCACCACCACCATCGTCAACCAGGTCGACGCCATGAAGCGCATGGTCGACGACTTCCGCGACTATGCGCGCACGCCGCCGGCGGTGCTGGAGCCGCTCGACCTGAACGCCCTGATCGGGGAGATCCTCAGCCTGTACCTGGCCGAGGACGCCTCCGACATCATCCACGCCGCGCTGGAGCCGGACCTGCCGCGCGTGATGGGCGAGGGCACCCAGCTGCGCCAGGTGATCCACAACCTGCTGCAGAACGCCCAGGACGCGCTGGCCGACCGTGGCGCCGGCGCGCCGTCGCCACGGATCGATATTCTCACAGAGGTCATCCACTACACGGGCGCCGACGGCGCCGCCGGCACCGCGGTGCGCCTGGCGATCCTCGACAACGGCCCGGGGTTCGCACCGAAAATCCTGGCGCGTGCCTTCGAGCCCTACGTCACTTCGAAAGCGCGCGGTACCGGTCTCGGCCTGCCGATGGTGAAAAAGATTATCGATGAGCATGGCGGCCGCATCGATGTCCAGAACCGCCCCGACGGAAGTGGCGCATCAGTCTTCATTTTGCTGTTAAAGTTAGCACAAGAGGCGAACTTGGCCGAAGCGTAAATCAGGCATAGAATCGCGGCAGTAATCACAACTGTGCATCACAACTGTTAAGTCGGGCGGAGACGGAAGGCAAAAGATGGCGAACATACTCGTAGTCGATGATGAAATGGGCATCCGCGAGCTACTCTCGGAAATTTTGGGAGACGAAGGCCACGCAATCACGCTGGCGGAAAACGCGCAGCAGGCACGCGAAGCGCGCGCAGCCGGCGCACCGGACCTGGTCCTGCTCGATATCTGGATGCCCGACACCGACGGCGTGACCCTGCTCAAGGAGTGGCAACGCGACGGCATGCTGACCATGCCCGTCATCATGATGTCGGGCCATGCCACCATCGATACCGCCGTCGAGGCCACCCGCATCGGCGCCCTGAATTTCCTCGAAAAGCCGATCGCCCTGCAAAAACTGCTGAAGGCCGTGCAGCAAGGCCTGACGCGTGCGCAGGAAGTGGCGCGCTCACCGAGCCTGCCGCCGCGGCCAAGCATGCCGCCGCCAAGCGTCGAAGCGCCGCCCGTCTCGAGCCCGATGTACGCGGCCCAGCCGATGCCGGCACCACTGAATGGTGCACGCGTGGGCGTGGTCGGCCATGGCGATACCCAGGGCTACACCTTGTCGTTCGACCTGCCGCTGCGTGAAGCGCGCGACGCCTTCGAGCGCATGTATTTCGAGCACCACCTGGGCCGCGAAGGCGGCAGCATGACGCGCGTGGCCGAAAAGACGGGCCTCGAGCGCACCCACCTGTACCGCAAGCTGAAACAGCTCGGCGTCGAACCGGGCAAGCTCGGCAAGCGGGGCGGATGACGGAACGGGATCAGCCGGCGCAACAGGGGCCGGCAGACGCCCTGGGCGCCGGATCTTTCTCATCCGGCTCCTCTTTGCGTCATCCGATTCCTACGGTGCTGGTCACGGGCGCCAGCGCGTCCGCCCGCGAAACCGCGATCGCAGCCGCAATCGCAAGCGAGGATTTCTCCTCTATGCCCCGTAACGACGTCGTGGCCGTCATCCTCGAAGGCCTCCCGGACGGCAATCTTGTGCTGGAAACTTCCGACAAACTCCTGATCTCGCGCATCGCCCCGGGTTGCCTGTGCTGCGCGGGAAATCTGGTGATGCGTGTTACATTGAATCGTCTGCTGCGCCAGCGGCCCTCACGCCTGTTCATCGGGGTCGCGGGCACGGTGCATCTGGACCAGTTGCGATCATGGTTAAGCAGTGCGCCATACGATCAGCTGTTGGCTCTTACGCCTGACCTCGGCACTTGAAATCGGTCAGGCGAGCCCCACCTCTTAACTGAAGTCGACACCAGCCGCCCGCCGCCGCAGCTGGTGCAAAACTTGATCAAGAGAAGGAGTCATCATGAACATGATCTACAACAGCGAACAGTACAGCGTGGTCGAATTTGGCGTCGATCGCGACCTCGAAGCCCTGCGCTTCGGCGGTTACGAGATCGTCGACAAGGCCGGCCGCCGCGAAGCGTTCATCGGCGGCAAACTGGCGCAATCGTTCCGCCGCGACGTCAACAACCTCATTGCAAGCGAGCCGACCATCGAAGAAATCGACGATTTCCTCGGCTCCTACGACACGATGATGAACCAGCCGGTGGTGCTGCACTAAGCCCACCCAATCAGGAGCACGCTCTGAATCTGCGCTCTGAAGCTGATCTCACGCCACAGACGGCCAGGGACCACAACAGGATGCAGGCACCAGCATTGGCCGGTGCCGCGTTCGCCCTGGGCCTTCCCCCGCATCCCCGCATCCCCGTTTAATCTGGTTGACATGGTAAGCTGCCTGCCATGTGCCAACTTCTTGCAATGAACTGCAATGTCCCGACCGACATTGTGTTTTCCTTCACCGGCTTCGCCCACCGTGGCGGCCGCACCGATACCCACCACGACGGTTGGGGCATCGCATTCTTCGAAGGCGCCGGCGTGCGTCACTTCGTCGACCACCAGGCTGCGATCGTCTCGCCCATTGCCGAACTGATCAAGCGTTATCCGATCAAGTCCACCAACGTGATCGCCCACATCCGCAAGGCCACGCAAGGCCATGTGGCGCTCGAAAACTGCCACCCCTTCGTGCGCGAATTATGGGGCCGCTACTGGGTGTTCGCCCACAACGGCGACCTGAAGGAATTCCGTCCGCACCTCGACGGCGCTTTCCGCCCGGTCGGCAACACCGACAGCGAAACCGCCTTCTGCTTCCTGCTGCAGGAATTGCGCCGCCGCTTCGGCGATACGCCTCCCGGCATCCCGGCGCTGCGCGCCGCCCTGGATGAACTGGTACACGAGGTATCGCACTACGGCACCTTCAACATGATGCTGTCGGACGGCACAGCCCTGTTCGCGCATTGCTCCACCAAGCTCTGCTACGTGGTGCGGCAATACCCGTTTGCCGCTGCCAGCCTGTCCGACGAAGACCTGTCGGTCGACTTTTCGCAGGTCACCACCCCGAACGACCGGGTCGCCATCATCGTCACCGAACCCTTGACGACGAACGAAACCTGGACCCGGTTCGCGCCCGGCGAACTGATGTTGTTCATCGACGGCGCCACGGTCCCCCAGAGCGCCTGAAAAATCCCCATGGCGGCGTTGCACCCGTCTCGCCGTACTAGCGTACTGTCTTCGACGGTGCGCCTTGCCCTGGGAATTTGTCAGGCGCTCTCGATTTCAGCCGCTTTTTTTTGTTTCTAAATGATGCCGGCAAGCCACTAGTTGCCGGGAATGGGGTAGAGTGGTCGGCTCCAATCCGATCACGGGACCGCGATGACCGATAGCGCCAGCCTTGACCAGGCATCCCAGCCTCTGCAACTGCGTAATTTCTACCTGGCGCGCCAGCCGGTGCTCGACCGCAACCAGGCGCTGTTTGGCTACGAACTGCTGTTCCGTAACACGCCGGCGAACGCGGCCGAGATCGACTCCGACATGGCCGCCACGGCGGACGTGCTGGCCCATGCGGCCCAGCTTGGCCTGCCGCGCGCGATCGGCGACGCGACCGCCTTCCTGAACGTCGACACCGAAGTGTTGATGAGCGATATCTTCTCCTTCCTGCCGCGCGAGCGCACCGTGCTCGAGCTGGTCGGCTCGGTCGAGGCCAGCGAGCAGGTGCTGTGGCGCCTGGCCGAGCTCTCCGGTCATGGTTTCCGCTTCGCCGCCGAAGCGGGCGCCCACGGCAGCCGCTTCGGGCGCCTGCTGCCGCTGCTCGACTTCGTCAAGGTCGACCTGCGCACGATGCCGGTGGTGACGATGTTAGGCCTGCTGCCACGCTTGCGTGGAACAGGGAAGCGCCTGATTGCCGAAAAGGTCGAGAGCCAGACGGAGTACAAGACCTGCCTCGACCTCGGCTTCGATTATTTCCAGGGTTTTTATTTTGCACGGCCATCGGTCATTGCCGGGCGCAAGCTGTCGCCCTCGCAACTGGCCGTGGTCGACCTGATGACATTGGTCACGTCCGACGCCGACAACCGCGAGGTCGAGCGCGCCGTCAAGCGCGACGTGACGCTGTCGCTCAACCTGCTGCGCATCGTCAACACGCCGGCGGCCGGCCTGCGCCAGCGCATCGACTCGATCGGCCAGGCCCTGATCGTGCTCGGCCGGCGCCAGCTGCAGCGCTGGCTGCAGATCATGCTGTACGCCGAGCCCGGGACGCGCGGCCATGCGAACACGCCGCTCCTGATGCTGGCCAGCACCCGTGCCCGCCTGATGGAGCTGCTGGCGCAGCGCTTGCGCCCGGCCCAGCCGCGCGTCGCCGACGTCGCTTTCACGGTCGGCATCATGTCGCTGATGGACACGCTGTTCTGCGTGCCGATGGCCGACCTGGTCGAGCAGATCCCGGTCAGCGAGGAAGTCACCAACGCGCTGCTGCGCCGTACCGGCTTCTTCGGTGAGCTGCTGCGCCTGGCCGAATCGATCGAACAGATGGAAGACGGCGCCGGCGCGATGCTGCCGACGCTGCACCAACTGGCCGACAGCGGCGACGACCTCGTCGAACTGGAAATGGCCGCGTTCGAGTGGGGCGACAAGGTGGTGCGCTACGCGCTCTAAGGAAAATGCGCGGGGCGGGCCGCCTGGCCTGCCGCGCGCATTCTGCTGTAATCGTTCGCCCGCTTCACGCCGTGCCGGTCCACTGCTGGTGCAGGTCGGGATCCGAGCGCATTTCCCATAGTCCGAGCACGATGGTCGCGATACCGACCACGAGCATGCTCATGCTCATCGCGCCGTCCGCGACGACGTCCACCACCCAGGGCGAGGCCGCCACCCAGGCGCCGACGATGATGTTGACGAAGACGGCCCAGACATCGGTTTGGTAGAGGTCGAAAATCGCGAGGGTCGCGATGATGGAGCCGGCGATAAAGGCGTTGACCGCCGGCGGCGAGTCGCTCGGGTAGCCCATCACCCAGGGCGAAACAAAGAGCCAGGCGCCCAGCAGCAGGATGATCCCGTCCTGCCAGCGCTTGGCCGATAGATGCGTGGCCATGATGCCCTCCTGTCAAGCGGGAAGAAGTTCCCCGCACTGATTCAGACAAGGCTGGCGCCGCGAAATTCAGGCCGTGTGGGGGATCGTCTCTTTCTCTTCCTCGTCCTCGACGACCGCCGGCGCAACGCTGTGCGCAGCCGCGGCAACCGGTGCCGGCGCCTGCTTCGGTGTAAAGACCCATTCCACCAGCCGGTTGCCCGCACTGTTGAGCAGCATCGCGCAAGCGACGATCAATGCCAGGCTGATCGCGAAATCGACGGCCGACACACCGGTCGGGTGCACGAACAGGTAGGAGTGGATCAGGTAGATCTCGAGCAGGCAGGCTTCCAGCGCCACCAGCGGGCGCAGGGCACTGAACGGCTTGCCCGGAATGGTCAGGCGCAGCGACAGTGCCAGTGCAAACAGGCCCAGCAGCGGTACGTTGAGGACGTTCAGCTTGAACACCCCGTTCGTCACGGCGAGCAGCAGCGGCGTGCCGAGGAGGACGGCATTCACGTGGACCGCTTGCAGTTTCAGGCGGTTCACGCCGACATAAATCCCGAGGATAAAGCCCAGCATCGTCAGCCACAGCGAGAAGCCGAGCCGCACAAGCTCGTTCATCAGCAGCAGGCCTGCCGCCGTGGCAGCGAGCGCGGCCGTGGTACGCGAGGAAGCGACCAGCATCCGCGCCAGTACCGGATACAGCGCATAAAAGAACAGCAGCAGGGTGAAGAACCACAGGCCGCGCCCGAGCGCGCTTTCGCTGGGGCCGAACAGGTTCAGGATGCCCGACATCCCGGTCACGTGCACCAGGGTGTGCCAGTGGAAGATATCTCCCCCGCGGGCTAACGCGAGCAGCGCCAGCGCCGCCAGGATCAGCCAGTAGCGGATGCCGAGGCGCTGCAGCTTCTTTTTCCAGAACGCGCGGATGTCGACATTGTGGCCATAGATGCGCCCGGTGAAGAAGGACGAGGAAAAGCCGAACAGGAACAGGGCGATGGTCGCCAGGGTCCACATGTTCATGCCCCTGAACCAGTGGCTCGCAACCACCGCGAGGATGGCGATAACTTTCGCTACAGAAAAATTCAGGCTGACCGATTTGTCCATGAGTCCCTAGCTCCAGCACGTCACCTGAACCACGATGCGCGCATTTATATGTTTATATTTATCAAGAATCTATTCTCTCACCAGATATTCGGCATGCATAAATATTCATGCGCGGTTTAATTATGTGTGTATTTACAGCAACAAAACCGGCATGAAAAAAGCCCGGAGATACCGAGGTATCGTCCGGGCCTGGCGCATGCCGCGCTGCGCGGGCGTTTACGACAAATTCGGCGCCAGGTGCCGTTCCACCTCGGCCTTGTCCATGCCGCGGCGGCGCGCCATGTCCGTCACCTGGTCGTCGCCGATCTTGCCGACCACGAAATACTTCGATTCCGGATGGGCGAAATAGAAGCCCGAAACCGCCGCGCCCGGATACATCGCATACGACTCGGTCAGCTGCATGCCGATGTCCCCGGCCTGCAGCGCCTGGAACAGGTCCGCCTTCACCGTATGCTCGGGGCAGGCCGGGTAGCCGGGCGCCGGACGGATGCCGACGTATTTTTCGGCGATCAGCTCAAGCGGGCCGAGGTCTTCACCCGCCGCATAGCCCCACAAGTCGGTACGCACGCGCTCGTGCAGGTATTCGGCAAAGGCTTCGGCCAGGCGGTCGGCCAGGGCTTTGAGCATGATCGACGAATAGTCGTCGTGCGCCGCCTCGAAGCGCTGCTCGTGCTTCTCGATCCCCAGGCCGGCAGTGACGGCGAACATGCCGATGTAGTCGGGCACGCCGGAGGATTTCGGCGCGATGAAATCGGCCAGGCACTGGTTCGGGCGCTGCACCCCGTCGACCACGGGTTTCACGCCCTGCTGGCGCAGGCCGTGCCAGGTGAAGGCGACCTTCTCGCGCGATTCATCAAGGTAGATTTCGATGTCGTCGTTCACGCTGTTGGCCGGCAGCAGGGCAATGGCGCCGTTGGCCGTCAGCCAGCGGCCTTCGATGATTTTCTTGAGCAGCGCCTGGCCTTCCTCGAACACCTTCGAGGCCGCTTCGCCGACCACGGCGTCGGTCAGGATCGCCGGGAACGGGCCGG
>JAQGLR010000197.1 GCA_028292765.1 Massilia sp.
GTGTCGAACGACTACGCGTCCCTTGACGAGCTGCCCGCCGGCGCCGTGGTCGGCACCAGCAGCCTGCGCCGCCAGGCGCTGGTGGCGGCGCGCTATCCGCACCTCGTCATCCAGCCGCTGCGCGGCAACCTCGACACCCGGTTGGCCAAGCTCGACCGCGGCGATTACGCGGCCATCATCCTGGCCGCCGCCGGCCTGAAGCGCCTCGGCCTGCCGGACCGCATCCGCAGCGTGCTCGAGCCTGAACTCTCCCTGCCGGCGGCCGGGCAGGGCGCGATGGCGATCGAAATCGCCAGCGGCGCGCGCAGGCTCGACGGATCGTTGAGCAGCGTCGACCTCCAGGCCTTGCTCGCGCCCCTGAACCACGTCGCAACCGAACAGGCCGTGCTGGCCGAGCGCAAGGTGTCGAAAGTGTTCGGCGGCAGCTGCCAGGTTCCGCTCGCCGCGCACGCGGTCGTGACCGGCGACAGCATGCACCTGCGCGCAATGGTCGCCACGCCCGACGGCAAGCGCAGCGCGTTCGCCGAACTGAGTGGCCCGGCCGCGCAGCCCGAATTGCTGGGCGAGCAGGTTTCACGGTTGCTGGAGCAGCAGGACGCACAGGCGATCCTGGCTGTTTGCCGGCAGGACGCGGTCCTTGATGCGGGCCCTTGATGCCTGAGAGCGTCGTCATCACCCGTCCACGCGCCCAGGCCGAGGGCCTGGCGCGCGCCGTCGCCGCCATCGGCCGCACGCCGGTCGTCCTGCCGCTGCTGGAGATCGCACCGCTCGCCGATACCTCGGCGCTGCAGGCGGCGCTGGCCGGCCTGGAAGGCTATGCGCTGGTCGCGTTCGTGTCGCCGAATGCGATCGATGCCGCTTTCGCCCATCTGCCCGCCTGGCCGCAGGACTGGCCAAAGGGTTGGCCAAAAGCGGTGTCGCTGGCCGTGCTCGGCGAGGGCAGCCGCGCCGCACTGGCGCGCCACGGACTGGTCGACGGCAATGCCACCATCCTCGGGCCGCTCGACCCGGCCCGCAGCGATTCGGAACACCTGCTTGCGGCGCTCGACCTGGCGGCGCTCGCCGGCAAGCGGGTGCTGATCGTGCGCGGCGAGTCCGGGCGCGAACTGATGGCCGACGGTTTTCGCGCCGCCGGGGCCGAGGTCGTCGTCGTGCCGGCCTACCGGCGCAGCGTGCCGCCCTTGACCGCGCAACTGGCTGCGCAACTGCGCTCCTTGCTGGGCACGCCGAACGACTGGATAATCACGAGCTCGGAGGCGCTGCGCGGCCTGTTCGCACTGCTCGAGGAACTTGATGCGGGCCTCGATTCCCGCGTCGATCCCCGCGTCGATCCGTGCTGTGTCAGCCAAATGCGAGCCCAGCACGTTATCGTGCCTCATGCCCGAATTGCCGCCACCGCGGCCGAGCTCGGGATCGCGCGCGTGACCCTTACCGGCTCGGGCGACGACCGTTTGCTTGCCGCGTTACAATCACAAGAATGAACGAATTGCCGAACAATCCAGAGCTGCCGCCGACGCAGCCGCCGCCGCCGCCACATACTGCGCCCCATGCGCCGGATTTCGAACACTATCGCCCACGCGCGCCCGAGCGCAGGGCGGGTCCCGGACTGGCCGAGCAGGTCATGCGTCCGCTGCCGCTGGCCGTGATGGCGCTGGCGGTGCTGCTGGCCGCCCAGACCTGGTCGAGCCATAGCCGCATCAATACGCTGCGCCAGGAAATGGCGCGCAGCCTGCAAAAGGGCAACCAGATCAATGCCGAAACGGCTTCGCTGGCGCGCGACGTGGCCGAGCAGTCGAAGGTGCTGCAGCTGAAGGTCGGCGTGCTGGAAAGCCGCCAGCTCGAGAACCAGAGCCAGCAGATGGCGCTCGAACAGCTGTACCAGGATTTGTCGAAAAGCCGCGACGAGTGGGCGCTGTCGGAAGTCGAACAGGTGCTCTCGACCGCCAGCCAGCAATTGCAGTTGGCTGGCAATGTGCAGGGCGCCCTGATCGCGCTGCAGAATGCCGACCGCTCGCTGTCGCGCTCGGACAAGCCGCAATTCATCTCGGTGCGCCGGGCCATCGCCAGCGACATGGAAAAGCTCAAGGCCATGCCGGCAGTGGACCTGGCGGGCGTCGCCCTGCGCCTCGACAGCGTGATCTCCCAGGTCGATACCTTGCCGCTGCTGTCGGACGAAAAACCCTTGCTGCCGGCAGCGCCGATCCGCACCGGGCGCGGCCAGGCCCAGGCGAGCGCCGCGCCGCCGGGCCTCGGCGAGCGCATGCTGGCCACCTGGCGCAACTGGAGCGCCGAGATGTGGGACGACGTGCGCCAGCTGATCCGCGTACGCAGCGTCAACACGCCCGAAGCGCTGATGCTCTCGCCCGACCAGAACTACTTCGTGCGCGAGAACCTGAAGCTGCGCCTGCTCAATGCGCGCCTGGCGCTGCTGTCGCGCGACGAGACCACGTTCGCGGGCGACCTTGCCGCCGCCCAGGAAACGCTGGACAAGTATTTCGACACCCGTGCACGCACGACCCAGCAGGCGCTGGCGGTGCTGCGCCAGGTGCGGGCGAACAACCTGGCGATCGAGATGCCGACGCTGGCCGACAGCTTGACCGCTGTCCGCAATTACAAGAAGCCTTAAGCCATGCGTCTACTTCTCTGGTTAGTCGCCCTGATGGCCGCTGCCATCGGCATCGCCGTGACGGCGCGCTTCAATCCGGGCAACGTGGTGCTGTTCTACCCGCCGCACCGGATCGATATGTC
>JAQGLR010000326.1 GCA_028292765.1 Massilia sp.
GCGCGCGCGCTGGGCCAGCGCTTGCGCGGCCCGGGCCTGCGCCTGCAAACCGGGCCCTTCGTGGCGTGCGTGCGCAGCCCGCTGCCCGCGCTGGCGCGCACCCTCGGCCATATGTATGCGGACTACCCCGTGCTCGACGACAAGGCGCTGGCCGACTTCGACGTGTTGCTGACAGGGGCGCGCGGACTGCGCCGCTTCATCAAGCCCCAGGTCCGCTTCCAGTACGACGGCATGGCGCCGTTCCAGCCGCTGCCCCTTGGCCAGGCCTTCCCGATGTTCGAATGGGCGATGAACTGGTGCGTGTCGAGCCAGGCCCACTCATGGCTGGTGATCCACGCCGCCGTGGTGGAGAAGGAGGGGGCGGCCGTCATCCTGCCGGCGCCGCCGGGTTCCGGCAAGAGCACCTTGTGCGCGGCGCTGGTCGCGCGCGGCTGGCGCCTGCTGTCGGACGAGCTGGCGCTGGTGCGCCCTGGCGACGGCCGCATCGACCCGTTGCCGCGCCCGGTCAGCCTGAAGAACGGTTCGATCGACGTGATCCGCGCCTGGGCGCCCGCGGCCGAACTGTCGCCCCCGGTTGCCGATACCGTCAAGGGCACGGTCGCGCACATGCGGGCGCCGGGCGCCAGTGTCGCGCGCGCGGGCGAACCGGCGACGCCGGCCTGGATCGTCTTTCCGACATGGCGCGCCGGCGCCGCGGCCGAGCTGGTGCCGGTGCCGCAGGCGCGCGCCCACCTGCGCCTGGCCGAGAACGCCTTCAATTACAGCCTGCTGGGGGCAAACGGCTTCGCTACCGCAGCCCGGCTGATCGAAGGCACCCGCACCTTCGACTTCAGCTACGGCGCGCTCGACGACGCCATGGCCGTGTTCGACCGCCTGCTGGCAGGGCGCCGATGAGCGGGCAGCCGTTGCCACTCGCGCCCCCGCTGCTACCTTCGCTGCTACCTTGTCTAATACAGGTATTGCGCAGCCCCGCCCGCATGGCCACGCTCGGGGCGCCCGAATGGGAGATGCTGCTGCGCCAGGCGGGCGCCGCCGGTCTTGCCGCGACGCTCTGCCTGCTGGCCGAAGAACACGGCCTGGCCGATACCCTGCCGCCGGGCGCGCGGCGCCGCCTGGGCTGGGCACGCACCGCATGGGAACGCCATGTCCAGGCTGCGCATTTCGAGTTGAAACAGGTGCGGCGGGCACTGGCTGGCACTGGCGTGCCGCCAATCCTGCTCAAGGGCGCTGCCTATCTGGTGGCGGGATTGCCGGCGGCGGGCGGGCGCATGTTTTCCGACATCGACATCCTGGTGCCGAAGGAGCGCCTCGGCGACGTGGAGAGCAGGTTGACGCTGCACGGCTGGGCCTCGACCCACCACGATGCCTACGACCAGCGCTATTACCGCGAATGGATGCACGAGCTGCCGCCGATGCAGCACATGCGGCGCGGCAGCGCCATCGACGTGCACCATGCGATCCTGCCGGAGACGGCGGCGGTACGGCCCGACCCGGCGCGCCTGCGGGCGCAAGCGCGGCCGGCCGGGGACGGCTTCCATGTGCTGGCGCCCTGCGACATGGTCCTGCACAGCGCCGCCCACCTGTTTTCCGAAGGCGAGTACCACCACGGCCTGCGTGGCCTGTTCGACCTGCACCGCCTGCTGTGCCACTTCGGCGCGCTCGAAGCCGGTTTCTGGACGGCGCTCCCGGTGCGGGCCCGGGAACTGCAGCTGGCGCGGCCGCTGTTCTACGCGCTGCGCTACTGCACGCGGCTGCTCGGTACGCCTGTGCCGCCGGAAATCGTCGATGCGGCAGGCGGAGGCCGGCCGGCCGCACCCTTGCTGGTCCTGATGGATGCCCTGTTCGGACGCGCGCTGCGTCCGCCGCATCCGGACTGCGCCGGCCCGCTCGATCCGGCGGCGCACGCCATGCTGCATATGCGCGGCAATTGGCTGCGCATGCCCCCGCTGATGCTGTCGCGCCACCTGTTCCATAAAGCATTCCTGTCTCCGCGAACCGCGCCAGCGCGTTAATCGGGGTGTTGCCGAGGCGCTGCGTAGGAGCGTTCTTACAGGGCTGCGGGCGGATTTGGTAGAAGCAACATTGTTAATTATTTCTTATAAAAAAGTACAGATTCCTCAGAGAATTGCATTAAGAAAATATCCTGTCGGTATTCTTTACACGGGCATTGATCCACCTCTACATCTGCATGCTAAGCCATTGATTTTAAAGATTAAGTAAAAGCTGGCACGCGGCTTGCTAATAGGAGATTGTGTTTGCCCAACCGATCAACTAAACGAGGAATACGAATCATGAAATTTATGAAGAAACTGGCCTGCGCCGCCGCTGTTGCAATGTCCTTCACCGGTGCTGCTGGCGCCGCCGAGGTCCTGACCGATTGGCGCTTCAACCCGAACGGCGGCGGCTTCGCTGCTGCGCAAGAAATCCAGGAATACCTCGACGTCAACGGCCAGTCGTTCATCCAGCTGACCCCAACCGGCGAGCGCAGCTTCAACTTCGTCGAACACGCTGTGTTCAACATCGTCCAGGCTGACGGCGACGGCCGCCTGTTCCCGATGACCTACGCAGGCGGCAACATCAGCGCGCTGTTCGAAGGCTTCGGCACCGGCACCCGCGGCACCGGCACCACCAATGGTTCGTTCTCGTTCGACGGTGGCAGCATCCGCATCTACCAGAACCCGACCAACTTCCAGTACGGCACCACCACCGGCGTCTACGGCGCCGACCAGGGTAAGCTGATCGCATCGTTCGACGTGCTGGCTGGCGGCGGCGGCGAAGTCGATGCAAGCGGCAGCCCGGTTGCCAACGGCCAGGTGAGCGTGTTCGCCCGTGCCGACGCAGGCGACCTGGCACCAGGCTACTTCTTCCGTGGCAACGGCGACGACCTGTCGATGGAATCGATCCTGTCGTTCGCGTTCACCAACGCCAACCCGACCACCGCTGAAGGCCTGACCACCAACCTGG
>JAQGLR010000423.1 GCA_028292765.1 Massilia sp.
AGATCGTCGAGCGCGTCGGATCGATGCCGACCGCGAGGTAATCGAGCGCCACTTCGACAACATTCCGATGTACCTTTTCGGTGTCATCCATGTTGTCGGTGAGCGCCTGGGCGTCGGCCAGCATGACGAACTGGCGGTACTCGTCCTGGTAGGCCACGCGGTTGCGCAGGCTGCCCACGAAGTGGCCGAGGTGCAGCGGGCCGGTCGGGCGGTCGCCGGTCAGGATGACGGGTGCGGGGGAATTGGTCGCGTCTTGGCTCATCGGGTTTCCTTCGGGTTTTTCAAGTATTGCCCCGATCCCGCCGCGCCAAAAAAAAACGCCACCTGAATCGAGGCGGCGTTCATTGAGTCACATCTTCTCGTCAAGGCCGCGCGCTGTCAGCGGCGCCACCAGGTGCAGAACGAGGATTGTGGGTTGATAAATTTCATGGATGGCATGGTTGCAGGTTGATGGCGCGCTGTCAACCGCTAGTACAGGCCGGACCGCGGGGAGCGGCTCCGGCCATGTCGAAACGTGACTCCCGGCTACCCAGGATGCCGGCGCAATTGCCGAAGGGATATCCAACACGGGCATTAGTCCGAACTTAATCTTTTCGGCGACCGTCTAAAGTTTTTTGTTGCAGAAATTTTAATAAGTGGTGAAATCATGAATAACACGAGCCCGAACAGCCAACCGCGCCCACTCGAACTCTGGGGCGGCCTCGAATGCACCGTCAACCGCGTGCAAGACGAATACTTCAGCCAGCTCGACCGCAACGGCCATGCACTGCGCAACTGCGACATCGGCCGCTTCGCTTCGCTCGGCATCCGCGCCATCCGCTACCCCATCCTGTGGGAACGCACCGCCCCGGACGGCATCGACAAGGCCGACTGGACCTGGCCCGACGAGCGCCTCCCTGCCCTGCGCGACGCCGGCGTGACGCCGATCGCCGGCCTGATCCACCACGGCAGCGGCCCGCGCGACACCAGCCTGCTCGACCCGGCCTTCCCGGAGCGCCTGGCCGAATACGCCGGCGCCGTGGCCGCCCGCTACCCGTGGCTCGAGTACTACACCCCCGTCAACGAACCCTGCACCACCGCGCGCTTTGCCGGCCTGTACGGCGTCTGGTACCCGCACGCGCGCGACGACAAGAGCTTCATCCAGGCCCTCCTGATCCAGTGCCGCGCCGTCGTGCTGTGCATGCGCGAGATCCGCAAGGTCAACCCGGATGCCAAGCTGGTCCAGACCGACGACCTCGGCAAGACCTACAGCACGCCGGAAATGGCGCTCGTCGCCGAGTTCTACAACGAGCGCCGCTGGCTGGCCTGGGACCTGCTGTGCGGAATGGTCGGGCCCGAACACAAGCTGTGGCGCTACCTGGTCGGCACCGGCGTCGATACCGCCGACCTGCTCTGGTTCCGCGACAACACCTGCCCGCCGGACCTCATCGGCGTGAACTATTACGTGACCAGCGAGCGCTGGCTCGACCATCGTCCGGAGCGATTCCCGCCGCACCACCGGGGCGTGGCCGACGGCATTCCCTGCGCCGACATCGAAGCCTCGCGCGTGCTGGCCACCCCCACTGCCGGCATCGGACCGCTGCTGGCGGAAATCTGGGACCGCTACCGCCTGCCGCTGGCCGTTACCGAAGCGCACATCGACGCCAACCGCGAAGACCAGCTGCGCTGGCTGCTCGAGATCTGGGAAGCGGCCAAGACGGCGCACGGCAACGGCATCGACGTGCGTGCCGTCACCGTCTGGTCGCTGCTCGGTTCGTTCGACTGGAACAGCCTGGTGACGCAGGAGCGCGGCTATTACGAACCGGGCCCGTTCGACGTGCGCTCGCCGATGCCGCGCCCGACCGCGCTGGCAACGATGATGCGCGAACTGGCCGGCGGCCGGCCGCTGTCGCACCCGGTACTGCGCGGCCAGGGCTGGTGGCGCCGCCCGGGCCGCTTCCTGTGCCCACCCGTCGCGACGCCCGCAGCCCTCACCTCGATCACGGCCGACGGCCACCGCCTGGTCGGCACCGGCGCCGCGCCGATCCTGATCCTTGGGGCCACCGGCACCCTGGGCCGCGCCTTTGCGCGCGTCTGCCAGAAGCGCAACCTCCACCACAAGCTGCTGTCGCGCCGCGACATGGACATCGCCGACCCCGCCTCGGTCGAGCGTGCGCTGGCCGAATACAAGCCCTGGGCCGTGATCAATACCTGCGGCTATGTGCGCGTGGACGATGCGGAAGGCGACGTCGAACGCTGCCTGCGCGACAACACGGCCGGCCCCGCCATCCTGGCCGAAGCCTGCGCCCGCCGCGGCGTGCACCTGACCACCTTCTCGAGCGACCTCGTGTTCGACGGCAGCAAGGGAAGCCCGTATGTCGAGAGCGATCCGGTCACGCCGCTGAACGTCTACGGCCGCAGCAAGGCCGAGTCGGAAACGGCGGTGCTGGCCAAGCATCCGGGCGCGCTTGTCGTGCGCACCAGCGCCTTCTTCGGGCCGTGGGACAGGCACAACTTCGTCAAGCTGGCGCTCGACGCGCTCGAGCGTGGCGAACGTTTCGTGGCCGCCAGCGACATGACCGTCTCGCCGACCTACGTGCCCGACCTCGTGCACACCTGCCTCGACCTGGCAGTGGACCGCGAGAGCGGCGTCTGGCACCTGAACAATGGCGGCGAGGTCACCTGGTTCGAGCTGGCACGCATGGCGGCCGAAAAAGCCGGCATCGATGCGAGCGGCCTGGTGGCGCAGCGTTCCACCGAAATGGGCATGGCGGCGGCGCGCCCGAGCTACAGCGTGCTGCACAGCGAGCGCGCGATCCTGCTGCCGAAGCTGGAAAACGCCCTGGAGCGCTTCATCGAACTGCGCAACGTGATCGATCCGGAGTACGAAGAACTGGTCAAGACCGCCGAATCGCGCCAGCAGGTGGCCAGCGGCCATCGCCAGCAGGAAGAAACCGCGCCGGAGGCCTTGGCGGGGCATTTCTGAATACTGTCGCAGGGTGGACGGCTCTGCCGTCCACCCTGCGTCCCTCCGGCAAACTGTTTTGTGCTCACCCGTCCCATGCGTATCGCATGGGGTCGCACCCCGGCTTGCCCGCCCCGGCATCGCACCCGCCCCAGCGTTATAAAATGCCAACGCAGCCCACAACCGCAAAGGCATTCCCCCGTGCAAGAGCAACACGCGTTCCCGTTTCTCCGCGAAATCATCCTGTTCCTGATCCTCGCCGGCATCCTCATTCCCACGCTGCAGCGGCTGCGCATTAACCAGGTGCTCGGCTTTCTCGTCGCCGGCACCCTGCTCGGCCCCTTCGGCCTGGGCCTGCTCGCGGCGCGCTTTCCCGAGCTCACCTGGCTCACCTTCCCCAGCGGCCAGGGCGTGTCGATGCTGGCCGAAGTCGGCGTGCTGTTCCTGATGTTCATGATCGGGCTGGAACTTTCCGCCGCGCGCCTGTGGGCGATGCGGGCCTGGGTGTTTGGCGCCGGCACGATCCAGGTGGTGGTGAGCGCGCTGCTGATCGGCGGCGCGGCCTGGCTGGCCGGCCAGCCCCTCGCCACCGCGGCCATCCTCGGCGCCGTGCTGTCGCTCTCGTCGACCGCCGTCGTCATGCAACTCATGAACGAGCAGAACAGCACCGGCACCCGCCTCGGCCAGGCGGCATTTTCCGTGCTGATGCTGCAGGACCTCGCCGTCGTGCCGATCCTGGTGCTGATCGGCGTGCTGGCGGGCGGCGGCGGCGGCGACGGTGGCGATGCCGCGACGCTGGCCCTGGTCGCGCTGGCGAAAGCCGGCGGCGCGATTGCCCTGATTTACCTGCTCGGCCGGCGCGTCATCCATCCGACGTTCAAGGCCTTTGCGCGGCACCGCCAGCCCGACGTCTTCATGGCGCTGATCCTGCTCAGCACCTTCGGCATCGCCGGGCTGTCCGCCGCCGCCGGGCTGTCGATGGCGCTCGGCGCCCTGATCGCCGGCCTGCTGCTGGCCGAAACCGAATTCAGGCACGAAGTCGAGCTGATGGTCGAGCCCTTCAAGGGCCTGCTCATGGGGCTGTTCTTCATGTCGGTCGGCATGAGCATGGACATGCGCCACGTCGTCGACGCGCCGCTGTGGCTGGCCGGCGCCGTGCTGGGCCTGGTGCTCATCAAGGCCACCGTGGTGACGCTGCTATTCCGGGCCGGGCGCCTGCCCTGGTGCCGCTCGGTCGAGGGCGGCCTGCTGCTGGCGCAGGGCGGCGAGTTCGCCTTCATCGTGCTCGGCTACGCCTTGACGGCGAAGCTGCTCGACCCCACCCTCGGTGCACGCGTCATGCTGGCGGTGGGCCTGTCGATGTTCATCACGCCAATGCTGGCGCGCCTGGGGCAGGCAATTGGCGAGCGCGGCGAGCGTGCCGCGATCGAGCGCGGCGCGCACAAGGACGAAGACGCCCTCGCGGCAGCGCGCGGGCAGATCGTCATCGCCGGCTTCGGGCGCGTGGGGCAGCAGCTGGCCAAGCTGCTCACCGCGCAAAACATACCGTTCATTGCTTTCGAAAACGACGCCAGGCTGGTGTCGACACTGCATGCGCAAGGCGTTCCCGTCTACTTCGGTAATGCATTGCGCCCGGAGTTGCTGCGGCTCGTGAATGCCGAGGAAGCGCCGGCGATTGTCCTGACGATGGACAATCCGAAATCCGCGCTGCAGGCCGTGCATGCCATCCGGCGCGAGTTCGCGCATGTGCCGCTATTCGTGCGCTCGCGCGACGAAAAACATGCGCGTTCGCTGAAACGCGCGGGCGCCACGGTGGTCGTGCCCGAAACGCTCGAGGCGAGCCTGCAATTGTCGGCGTTTGTCCTCGAATCGATGGGGCTGGACGAGCGCACGGTGGACGACATCGTCGACAACGAGCGCGACCTGTTCGCCGCCCAGCTCAGCGATGCGGGCCTGCGCGAGGCGGGGTCGCACCGGACCTGAGTCCGCGCACCCGGCCAGCTATAATCGCCTTCGTTCGAACTTGGCAAAGAGATCAGAATGACCCATTCCAGTTCCACCGGCAGTTCCGCCAGCGGCGCGAAGGCGCTCGGGCATATCCGCGTACTCGACCTCTCGCGCGTCCTCGCCGGGCCCTGGTGCTCGCAAAACCTGGCCGACCTCGGCGCCGACGTGATCAAGATCGAGCGCCCCGGCAGTGGCGACGACACACGCGCCTGGGGTCCGCCGTACGCCAGGGACGCCGACGGCAACAACACGAGCGAAGCGGCCTATTACCTGTCCGCGAACCGCGGCAAGCGCTCGGTGACGGTCGATATCGCCAGCCCCGAGGGCCAGGCCCTGATCCGCGAACTGGCGCGCGATTCCGACGTCGTGATCGAGAACTTCAAGGTCGGGCACCTGAAGCGCTACGGGCTCGATTACGACACGCTCAAGGCCATCAAGCCGGACCTCGTCTACTGCTCGATCACCGGCTTCGGCCAGGACGGCCCCTATGCGCACCGCGCCGGCTACGACTTCCTGATCCAGGGCATGGGCGGCCTGATGTCCGTCACCGGCGAACGCGACGAACTGCCGGGCGGCGGCCCGCAAAAGGCCGGCGTCGCGCTGACGGACCTGATGACCGGCATGTATGCGACGATCGCCGTGCTGGCCGCGCTGACCCACCGCGACCGCACCGGCGTTGGCCAGTACATCGACATGGCGCTGCTCGACACCCAGGTGGCGATGCTGGCCAACGTCGGCAGCAATTACCTCAACAGCGGCAAGGCGCCCAGGCGCTGGGGCAACGCCCACGCGAACATCGTCCCCTACCAGACCTTCGCCTGTTCGGACGGCCACATCATCGTCGCCGCCGGCAACGACGGGCAGTACCAGAAATTCGTGGAAGCCGGCGGCCGCCGGGACCTCGCGCTTGACCCGCGCTTCGCCACCAACCCGCTGCGCGTGCAGAACCGCGACCTGCTGGTGCCGCTGCTGGCCGACATGGTGGCCACGCGCAGGCGCGACGAATGGATTGCGATACTCGAAGCGGTCGGCGTGCCCTGCGGGCCGATCAACGACGTCGGCGAGGTCTTCGCCAACGAACAGGTGCAGGCGCGCGCGATGGCAGTCGAACTGCCGCACCCAAGCGCCGGCAAGGTCACGCTGGTGCGCAGCCCGATGAAGATGTCGGCGACGCCGGCGACGAGCGTGATGGCGCCGCCGCTCCTCGGCCAGCACACCGACGAAGTGCTGCGCGACGTGCTGGGCAAGAGCGGCGACGAAGTGGCGGCCCTGCGCGAGCGCGGAGTGGTGTAAGCGGCGGTTGAGCCGTTCGGTACCTTGGGCAGAGTTGCCCGATGCAAGGGTGTAGAACAGTATGGGTCGGCCCAGCGTCCTGCCGGGCCAACCCAATACAGCGCCTAGTGCAGCTTGTGCTTGAAGTCGGACAGCTCGGCATGCACGCGGGTGACGACCGCCTCCAGGTGCGCCGGCATCTGCGGCATCGACCGGCTGATGCGCTTGGCCTCGTCGCCCAGGTCTTCCAGGCTGTCGACGCATTGCACGATGCGCGCCTCATCGTTCGACTGCATCACATCGCGCGCCTGTTGCACCTCACGCGAAATGCGTTCGATGCAATCGCGCATCTCAGGCGGCGTATCCTGTGACGCCTTGCAGGCCTGCTCGGCTTCGCCGATGGTCTGCTGCAGGTGGCTGTAGCGTTGCTGGATTTCGTTGGCTTGCAGCATGATGACCTCCTCAAAGAGAGAGCGGACAATTCTAGCGCTGGTAGAAAATGCGTGCGCGTAGTGCGCACTTTTGCCCTTTGGAAAACGCTACCCATAACAGTCGAGCGATGATGCAGTCCACACGTTCACAACCGACTCAGCCACGCTATTTTATTTAAGGGGGTCTCCGTCACGCTTGGCATCCGTTATTTGATCCTCGTCCCACTGCCAATAAGTGTTGCCATATGTCGATTTAACTCTCGGCAGAATCTCTCCAACGTTAAAGAAAAGACGTGCGCCAGGGGCTGCGGGAGTCAAATAAACGCCCGCCACATCGCATCTCGCCCCGCCTGGAACTCGTCTAACCTCTGGTGCTCTGGTAGGGTTCTGCGAAGCTAAACTGCTCAGTTCCTCAAACTCATCAGCAACGATCTCGACAAGAGCCCAGCGGCATGGACGACTTACAAAGGCAGAGCGTGCGATTGCGGCTGGGGCTAATGGAGGATATGGTTCCCCATCCAAAAATACTAGGTCGCGAAATGAAGTCGCGTAGGGATCGGACGTCGCAAAATCGAACATTTTTTCTTCGTCGAACCAGAGTGCTTCGCGTCCCACTGCGGCAAGCGCAGCACGACCGATCTCATTAAAGGTATTCGCAGCCCGCAGGGCAGCTCCAACACCTTCAGTCCAGACAAACTGCAGGGAGGCTTGTTGATCTTCAAGACAAATGTAAACGCCGGTTCTTGGCGGAATTTTTCCGGTTTCACCCTGAATTTCATTTCGGACGATGAATCTAGGAACTTTGGCATTAGCCCTAGCGAAAAATGGATAGCAATATGCGAACCGATAATCATTCCATCGATTTACGTACTCCTCCACACTTCGATCGAATCGTGAAGCGTATTCGCTGATTGCACTGAGGGCAAGCTTCAGGAGCTGCTCTTCGTTCTCCGTCGCCCAATCTGTCGAGTATTCAGACAGACCTCGTAGACATTCGCTTACTGCCGTTATCCGAAATCGATTTGACGCACGTTGCGCTATGTCATTGGCCAACGAGCCCTGCAAGTCTTTCAAGAACGGCCACGCATTGTTTTCCCAGTTCCTCGATGTGTTGCGATTACCCCATAGCTTACTTATCAAAACCCGATCCCGATTCTGTGCTGTCGCCATCTCAAGCAGAGGGTCAACGAAACCACTTATGAGATCGCTCACCATCCTGTGAAGTACCCTTAGGTAGTCGGCAGACGTAAAGTAATACAACATAGCTGCCTGCTTTTTGTGCCAAGGTGTCATTCCGAAATTTTCCAGGTTTATATGTTGCGATGTCATCTCTTACTCCACCGAGCGCGAAGATAGCGGTCCACTTCATTACTCTTCCCCACCGTGGAAATCCGTCCGTAGCAATCCACCCGCACTTCGCCGTAGACAAGACAGGACAGGACAGGACAGGACAGGACGCAATGTAATTTACGAGACATCCTTAACGCTAATTATTTTTCGTCTAAATACTCTTAAGACACCTCCCGCATCTCCTGTTCCGACAACTGCGGAGAATGCAATATTTCGGCAAGCTCTTGTCGCGTGATCGGATAATCACGCAAGAGTTGAATAAGCGCAGGCTTATCGAAAGCCCGCGCCTCAAGCGGATCGATCTCATGCGCATCAGCCAACTCACGGAGAGTGAGAGGAATACGATCAACGTTGACGTACACCTTATATCTCGCAAAACCTTCGGGATAGCTTTTATCAAAATAGAGAGTCGTACCTGCGGGAAGGAAATGTAGCCCGTTTCCAGCAGTATTGGCGGAAAGCAGCATCGGCTCTTCTAGAATGTGTACACCCTCACAGTTTTGCCAGCATTCCATATAGAAACTGTGGCGATTGAGACGGTTAGGCCTGACACAAGACCGCGCGCAAAGACGGCGGCCCATTTCATTATTTTCCCCGCTCTGGCCTAAGGCACCGAAATTCTCTCCATACGTTAATCTACTCGTTAGCGTGGCACCACAGCATCACCACGCTTAACCGCGTTTTCTTCGAGATTTTCTATCCGGAGCTTGGCAGCGACTATTTCTTTAGCGCGTCTGGCTGTACTATTTCTTCCATTCGCATCGCCCTCGGCGAGATCCTCAAGTGTCTGCGCGTCTTCTCGCCCTGTTTTAAGGACAAAATCATCAAACTCAAGCTGGATGGAGTAGGTTAGCCCGCGCACATCGTTGCTGAAGCTAACGGTCAGTGTTGCCAGTACACCATCACCGAGCCATTGATAATATTGCGTCATCGCCAGCATCTGAGTCCACTCATCAATTGTCAGACGGTACTGAGGGTCAAGTGGACAGCTCAACGTTTGATCAGGCTCACCGCTTTCATTTAGAAACGATGACCGGCCTGTCACGGCCGGACAAAATTCACCAATGAACCGCTTCCACCGCCCTGCTGAAATTGCTCAAGCAGATTTTCGACGAATGCTTTCGCCGTATCATGCGACTTAATTCGTTCAGTAGAGAACTGGAGGCTGGCGGCCTCAACTGACAAGTTATTCTTGTTGTCCACGTCCGCATAAAGCGTGAACGCAAACAACGGGATTGCCGTTATTTGATATCCTTGGCGCGCGTAGAACGCGGGAATATCGGAGGGGAGATCAATCAATTTGTAGCTGATGAGGCCGGCAACGTTCCTCGTCGTGAATTTAGGGGCTCCGCTTTGCTTGGCTGTTTCGTGAATATTGCTACCGAGATCAAACTCTATTTTGCTCATGTCATCAGCCCTTCGGTTGTAAGCCGCTACCGCCGCCAGCAGCCCCAACAAGCATATTAAAGTAGACCTGAACTTTTTCATCCGCCGATCCCCTGCTTGGTATCTTTCACGCAGGAGGGTTGCAGCCGCATCGGCCGCCACTCATCCTCTACAAATGCCTCAACTAATAATTCCGTAGCGATTGCGTGATCACGAATTATCGGGAATTTATCAGACAACAGAGAGTCAATCTCCGACCCGATCCGCCCCAAAAGCCCGACATGTTTTCGCGGGCTTGGGGTGTGCTAATAGCGAGCGTATTTGGGAGGATATATAGCATGGACTTGCCGACGTGCTTGTTCCTGACGAAGTCCGTGACCAGCGTGCTGGCGTCGAACTCCGCGCTGCTGGGCGGAACTTGGCGATCTCAGGCCTGCGCGGCGTCAAAGCTTGGGATCGCACCAAGATCAACACACCAAGATCCCACCCCCCCTTAATTCGGAACCCGCGTCATCTCGAGGGCGTGAAAACTGGATGGAAAATGATTCTGTATATTTTCAACATCGTCTCGCACTTCTACTTTTAGCGAAAATTGTTTTATTTTTTTATGCTCAAAGTAGAACAAAAGCGTGTTCTTTACTTCTTCTCCCTTTCGATTTTCCTGCGTCACTTTTTGCAGTGTGAAATCTTCAAAAACCGATGAAGGTAGCTGCATCATATACACCCCGTCAGGGAAATTACTTGGTCGCACAGTCAAGCCCGCCTTCGACCAAGGCTCGGCCTCGCTTTTCCGCTGGAATCTTGCAGCCATCCCAGCGATCCGGAAGTTCCTCCCGTAATATGATTTTGAGGCCCTTATCGGTGCATTAGGGTCTTTGGGCCAAAAGAACTGCCCAGCACCAAAGATTCTTTGCTCCTCCACTTCCAATGGCGATGATCCAGCAATTACTCTTTCCATCCCCAATATAACTTCCGACAAGTACAACGTCTGCTTCTCGCTTAGCGGAACGACAGCAGGCATCTTCCAAAGATCCATATCTTCGTATGGATTAGGGATCAGGGGCAACTGATTATCTGATGAGCTTTGCGACATAGAGATGATCTCCTTCCTCGAGGAAGTGAAGATAGACGTTTCGTAAAGGCAGGCCACGCCAATAAATAGAAGGAGGACTAGAAACGAGACTTTCCAATTTCTCATTTCTTCGCCCCAAAAATCGGGTCTCGCTCTCCGGGCACTGGAATCCACTCACCTAAGGCCCCCGGATCAAAATTTCGTTCCGAGTGACTGGCCTTGAAATTTTTGTGCCATTTGTAGGGGTTGGCAGCATAGACCAGCGGGAAACGGAGCATGCCGCTGTGCTTTACCCAACCGGAACCGCTCGGTGTCTCTACATCAGCGTCGTCAAGTACCTCCTTGGCTGTTTCTGCACATGTGTCGTTCATGAGAGCTGAATACTCTACACTTCCGGCGTATATCTGAGCCCTTATCTTGTCGATTTCCCGCTCAAGCTTGACAGCCTGCTGGGCAGCAATCGAAATTTTAAATGCTTTAACCGGTTCTGTGATCGAGTAGTCTGCCGTAGCTGGACGCCCATTCTGCCGGCCATCCTTCTTATAAGTTGTTACCCTTCCTGTGTTGAACAAACCATGCTTACCTGGTCCATTCGGCCCAAAACTAAACGATTTTTTTATTACTAGATTTTTTACTAGATAGAAAAAAGCATGCCCGTAGTCCACCGAAAGATCCTGTATGTCATCTTTAAACGCTTTCGGATCATTTACTTCGAATCCCACAACGACGTAGTAGCTATCAAGGAATACTTGAGCGCGGACCTTGTTTTCTGTCGGCGAAGTCTCTGAAGATCCAATGCGAACCCAAGACTCGGCAGCTCGAGGATTGGTCGTCATGCGTTGACCTCGATTGCAAGTTTTTCCCGGTCACCACTTCCTATGAGGTGGGTAACACCTCTTTCATCAGTACGCCCATATTCGTACGTGCCATCTGCGTGTTTGACTCTATATGCAATATCCGCAAGGGGTTTTCCGGTGGCCGCGTCCGTCAGGATAAAAGCTTCGTCGAAGGTCTTAAGCTCGCTGTCCGGCAGCCTGACCAGCGTTGCCGACTCTCGACTAGGGCTATCCCAAGTGTGTTTGCCCCCCTTCACCGAAAACTTCCCCGGACAAGCAAACGTGATATCTCCCCCCTCCAGCGGTTCCAGCCGCAGCCGGTAACGCGCCACGCCGCCGTCGGCGCCCAGCCACATCGAGCCCGTGCAGATGCCGTGCCACTGGCGGCGATCGCCGTCCGGTTGCATCAGCCCGACCGTCAGTTCCTCACCGAGGAAGATCGACAAGTCCAGGTCGGTGGAAGTGCTGAGCGCGTCGATATCGAAGGAAAACAGTTCGTTGACGGCTTCGCGGCCAGTGAAGCGCTCGGCCGCCAGCGCCTCGGGCAGGCCGCTGTCCTGGGCGGTGGTGAGGGTGATCAGGCGGGCATGCTGGCTCAGGCCAGTGCCGAACAGTCCGAGGGAAGAGAAATCGGGTGCGTTCATGCACACACCAGCGCCGACACCGCTGCCATTGCAATACTCCTTCGCATTTCCGGGTGGATACTAACCGTCGATGTTACTGGAGCACCAGTAGGCGATGATGCCTGGAGACATGACCCGCATCAATACTTGGGCGGGTTATGACAGGCGACTAGCCGGGTGGCGTCGCCGCCGGCACGGTCGAATCGAGCGGCGCCAACCCGCGCAGGCGTAGCGCGATGAGCATCGCCGCCACCAGGATCGCGCCGAGCAGCGCGACGACGCCGGGCCAGCCGCCGTACTCCCACACGTAACCCGACACCCAGCCGACCACGCTCGAGCCGAGGTAATAGAAGAAGAGGTAGAGCGCCGAGGCGAGCGCCTGCGGCGACCGGGCGCGCCTTCCAACCCAGCTACTGGCCACCGAATGCGAGGCGAAGAAGCCGAAGGTGTACAGGCCGACGCCGGCGACGACCGCGGCCAAGGTACCGAGCAAGGTCAGCAGCAACCCGACCAGCATCACCGACATCACCAGCCACAGCACGTTGCGCCTGCCCAGGCGGTCGGCCAGCCGGCCAGCCCACACCGAGCTGAAGATGCCCAGCAGGTACAGCACCGACAGCGCGCCGACCGCACTCTGGCGCAGGCTGAATTCGGGCCCGAGCAGGCGGTAGCCGATGTAGTTGTACAGGCTCACGAAAGAACCCATCAGCAGGAAGGACAGGGCGAACAGCCAGGGCAGGCCGGCATCCCCCGCGTGCCTGCGCATACCGTCGAGCAGGCTGGCAAAGCCGCCCCGGCCGGGACGGAAGCGTTTCGAAGCCGGCAGGCTGCGCCAGAATTCCCAGGCCGCGTACAGGCCGGCGGCGCCCAGCAGGCCGAGGGCCATGCGCCATGAATAATAATCGCTGATGACCGAGGCCAGCACGCGCCCGGTCATGCCGCCAAAGGCGCTGCCGCTGATGTACATGCCCATCGACAGGCCGAGCGAGCTGCCCTCGATCTCTTCGCTCAGGTAGGCCATCGCCACGGCCGGCAGCCCGCCCAGCATGAAGCCGAGCAGCGCGCGCAGCACGAGGAACTGGGCGTAATCCCGGGTAAAGGCGGCGAGCAGGGTCAGCAGGCCGCCGCTGAGCATGGACGCGGCCATCAGGGGCTTGCGGCCGAAGCGCTCCGACAGGACGCTCGACACCAGCAGCGAGATCGCCAGGGCGGCGGTGGAGATCGACAGCGCGAGGCTGCTCTGGGCGGGCGTCAGGGCGAAGTCCTGCGCCAGCAAGGGCATCAATGGCTGCACGCTGTAGAGCAGCGCGAAGGTGGAAAAGCCACCGAAGGCCATGGCGCGGTTGATGCGCCTGAAGTCGGCGCTGCCGGCGGCGATGGCGGGAGAAGACATGGGGCGATCCTGAACTCGACCGCCCATGATACCGAAAAACGGCAGTGGCGGTCCGAGGGGTGTCCGCCCTGCCCCTACGGATACTCGGTATCGAGCTCCGCCCCGGCATAATTCTCGAACTCGGCCACCAGCTGCTTCATCGGCGCCTTGGTCCGGATGCTCTGGAACAGGGTGCAGGTGTCGCGGTAGGCCTGCACGCGCTCGGCGATGATCGCGCGGTGCGGCGGCGGCACCTTTTCGAGCAGGGCCGCCCAGCCGGCCTCGAAGTCCGGATTGCTCTTGCGTACCGACCTGACGAAACCCTCGAACTCCTTCTGGCCGGCGCGCGCGACGATGGTGCCGCCGCCGTCGATGGCGAAGATGATCGCCAGCGCGATCACGCCTTCCGCGTTCAGGTCCGGGTCGTTGATCGGGCCCTTGTAGTGGTTCTTGCGCAGCCACTGGGCAGCGCGCACGATCGCCTGCACGCCTTCGCGCTGGCGCAACTGGCCGAGGTAGCGCTCGTAGCCGGTCCAGGTTTCGCCCGGATCGGCCGTGCAGATGTCGACGAAAAGCTCTTTCAGGCGCCGGTTCGAGTAGATCGGATCGAGGTCGTATTCGCCTACCAGGCTGTCCTCGGGCAGCGCCGACAGTTCGCGGATCATGCGGAAACCCGCCTGGAACACGTACTCGGCGCCATCGGCGATGAGGATGTCGAGCGCGGTCTCGTCGCTGTCGTCGTCGACCATGTGCTCGAGGCCGAGCGACATGCCGCCCACGGTCAGCATCAGCGCGCGCTGGATGCCTTCCGCGGTGCGGTCGTTGGTGAACTTCTCGGCCACCATCGCGGTGATCGAGGACAGCTCGTCGGCCAGCGCGATCGCCTCGTCGGCGTTGGCGTGGGTTGGCAGCAGCCGGATCGCCCGCACCAGGCGGGGCAGCTTTTCGATGACAATCGCTGGCAACATCGACGCAGGCCCTCCGCTCACGAGAAGATGTCCGAACCGATGCTCTTGCGCGTACTGCGGCGCGGCATGGTGCGGACCGACGGTACCTGCTTGCGCAGGCGGTACAGCAGGTCGCGCGTGCTGCGCTGCTGGAAGTCCGGGTCTTCGTCCGGGTCGTCCGGGAACTCGGCCTCGGCCATTTCGGCGCTGTGGCGGAACTCCGGGAACAGTTCGATCAGCGAACGCTCCCAACCGTCTTCGCTGGCTTTCGCCAGGTCGATCGCCAGCGGCACGATGTCGCTGTCGGATGAGGTCTGGCCCGTCACGTAGCGGCCCTTCGCGTTGATTTCGCCGGCCACTTCCATGATCTCTTTCGGCGCGAGCGACCACAGGATCGCGAACACGGTCGCGCCGTGGTCGGTGGCGGAGGCTTCGGCCAGCAGGTCGTGGCGGCGGTCGTCGTCGTCGGTGGCGTAGACGACGCCGTGCACGTGGTTGAACAGGCCCTCGGCGATGCGCTCGGGGTCGTCCTCGATCATGTTGTCGGGCCAGGTCGCGGCCAGGTAGGCCAGGCTGTCGGCCCAGGCCTTGGGCGGCACCAGCATGGTGGCGAGGGAGGTCTTGGCGCCGTCGAAGCCGGCCAGGTGCAGGGCCGTGACTTGCGGCGGCAGCGTCGCCAGCACTTCGGCGACGGCGTAGTCGCCGTGTTCGTCGGCCGCCTTCGAGAACGCTTCTTCGGCGTGCTGCAGGGAGCCGGCCAGTACCAGTTCGCTGACCTGCTCACGCAGCGCCGGCAGGTTGGCTTTGTCGCTCGCATTGTCAATCACTCGCGCTCTCCTTCGCCGTCGAATATCCCTGTGAAGTCGTCGGTCGCCGCGACGTCGTCCATCTCGTCGTCGTCGCCCTCGTCGTTCTTGCCGAGCTGCTCGAGCGACTGGTCGTCGTCTTCCCAGCGCTGCTGGTGCTTGAAGAGGAAGGCGGTGATGATCGCCTGGCGCGCCAGGTCCGGATGGTTTTCGGTCATCGACGCGTACATCGCCGCGCCATCGTCACCGCTGCACTCGGCCATGGCGAAGACTTTCGCGGGGTCGTCGCCTTCATAATCGGCCGCCTCGCGCAGCAGCCCTTTCGGATCGGTGAACTTGATCTTGTCAACGAGGGCGAAGGCCATCAGGTTGACGTCGTCGATGCCGGAACCGCCGGCGTATTCGGATACCAGCGCGTCGACCATCATGTCGTAGTTCTTGCGGTTGGGCGGATCGCCC
>JAQGLR010000436.1 GCA_028292765.1 Massilia sp.
GTGATCGGCGCCGCGCTGGGCGTGGCCGCCGGCTACGCGCTCGCCGCCACCGCCCTGCGCCTGTTCGGCGGCGACCTCGGCGCCGGCTACTTCCCCGGCATCAAACCGCAGGTCGTGTTCACGCCGGTCGCGGCCTTTGTCTTTTTTGCGCTGGGCCTGGGCGTCGCCCTGCTCGGCTGCCTGGCGCCGGCACTCGAAGCGGCGCGGGCCCGACCGGCCGTGGCCCTGAAGTCCGGCAACGACGAGGCGGCCTTGTCAAGGCTGTCGCGCGTCTGGCCCTCGCTCATCTGCCTGGCGCTGGCCGGGGCATTCGCATTTGCGCCGCCGGTGTTCGAGCTGCCGCTGTTCGGCTATGCCGCCATCGCCCTGCTGCTGGTCGGCGGCATCGGCCTGATGCCGCGCCTGGCGTCCAGCACCTTCCGCCTGCTGAACCGGCCGTGGTTAACAAACCCGAAGGCGCGGCCGATATTGGCGCTGACGTTGGCGCGCCTTGCGAATGCCCCGGGCCAGGCCTCGATCGCGCTCGGCGGCGTGCTCGCCAGCTTCAGCCTGATGGTCGCGATGGGCATCATGGTGGCGAGTTTCCGTATCTCCGTGGACGACTGGATGCGCCACATCCTGCCCGCCGACCTGTACGTGCGCACCGCCGCCGGCGGCAGCTCCGGGTTCTTCGGCAAACCCGAACAGGCCGCGATCCTGAATGCTGCCGGTGGCAAGCCTGTGCAGTTCCTGCGCACCCGCCCGATCTCGCTGGCATCGAACCGCCCGGACGTGGTGCTGATCGCGCGCGACATCGACCCCGCCGACCCGGGCCGGCTGCTGTTCCTGGTCGGCGAATCGCGGCCCGTGCCGGCCGGGGCGCGGCCGGCCTGGGTGTCCGAAGCCATGCTCGACCTGTACCGCGCGCAGGTCGGCCAGGCCCTGCTGCTGCCGCTGGGCGGGCGGCCGGCGCCCTTCTTCGTGGCCGGCGTCTGGCGCGACTACGCCAACCAGTCCGGCTCGGTCGTGGTGCGCCTGGCGGATTACCGCGCCCTGACCGGCGCCGATGAAGTCACCGACGCCGCCATCTACGCCGGCAGCGAGGCAAGCACCGACCAGGTCGAGCGCGCGCTGCGCAGCCTCCCCTTCGGCCCCGCCCTGCAGCTGGCGCGCCCCGGCGAAATCCGCGCGATGAGCCTGCGGATTTTCGACCGCAGCTTCGCCGTCACCTACCTGCTGGAGGCGATCGCGATCGTCATCGGCCTGTCGGGCGTGGCCGCGACCTTCTCGGCGCAGACGCTGGCGCGTGCCAAGGAATTCGGCATGCTGCGCCACGTCGGCGCCACGCGCCGCCAGGTCCTGGGCATCCTGGCCTGCGAGGGCGGCCTGCTGACGCTCCTCGGCGTGGCGTGCGGCTTCGCGCTCGGGCTGGTGATCAGCCTCATCCTCGTCTTTGTCGTCAACCCGCAGTCCTTCCACTGGACCATGGGGCTGCACCTGCCCTGGGGACTGCTCGGCACGGTCGCCTTTGTCCTGGTCGCCGCCTCGGTCGCCACCGCCCTGGTCTCGGGGCGCTTTGCATTGTCCGGCGGGCCGGTGCGCGCCGTCAGGGAGGACTGGTGATGCGCTTCATCACGCTCATGCTGCTGTTCTTTGTGAACGGGGCTTTTGCAGGGCCGCCCGCGTTCGCCCCGGTCACACCCGTCCGCGCCCTGAGCTTCCCGGCCGACTTCGGCGCCCACCCCGAATTTCGTACCGAGTGGTGGTATGTCACCGGCTGGCTGAAAACCGCCGCCGGCAAGCCGCTCGGCTTCCAGGTGACCTTTTTCCGCAGCCGCACCGAACACGATCCGGCCAACCCGAGCGCCTTCGCGCCCCACCAGCTGGTGATCGGCCACGCGGCGGTATCCGACCCGGCGATTGGCCGCCTCGTGCACGCCGAGCGCAGCGCGCGCGAGGGCTTCGGCCTGGCCTGGGCCAAGGCCGGCGACACCGACCTGAAGCTCGACGACTGGCGCATGACGCGCGCGCCGGATGGCAGCTATCGCGTATCGGTGCGATCGAACGAGCTGACGCTCGAGCTGGCACTGGCCCCCACCCAGCCGACGCTGGTGCAAGGCGAAAACGGCTACTCGCGCAAGGGTCCGGCGCCTCGGCATGCGAGCTATTACTACAGCCAGCCGCACCTGGAAGTCAGCGGCACGGCGGGACGCGCCGGTGCGGCAGGGCCTGTAACCGGCAGCGCCTGGCTCGACCACGAATGGTCGAGCGAAGCGCTGCAGCCCGAGGCCAGCGGCTGGGACTGGGTCGGCGCGAATCTCGACGACGGCTCGGCGCTGATGGCTTTCCAGATCCGCCGCAAGGACGGTGATAAACTATGGGCGCACGCGACGGTGCGCGACCGCGACGGCAAGATCACGCGCTACGCGCCCGCGGCAGTAAGTTTTACCCCGCAGGCGCGGTGGAAGTCGCCGCGCACGAATGCCGACTACCCGGTCGCCACCACGATCGCCACTGGTACTACGCGCTGGCAGATCGCACCCCTGCAGGACGACCAGGAGCTCGACTCGCGCCGCTCGACCGGCGCCGTCTACTGGGAGGGCGCGGTGACGGTGGCGCGCGATGGCGTGCCGGCCGGGCGCGGCTACCTCGAGATGACGGGCTATGTGCGGCCGATGAAACTTTGAACCCATCCAGAACAACAACAAGCGACACGATGACCAAGCATTCCCCCAGCAGTAATACATCTCCCGCCTTGGCGTCGGCCCCGGCCAAGGGCAGCCTCGCGGCCTTCAAGGGCCTGTTGCCCTTCCTTAAGCCCTACCGCCGCCAGTTCGTCCTGGCCGGCATCGCCCTGCTGTTCGCGGCCGGCGCCACGCTGGCCATCCCGGCGGCCTTCAAGCAGATGATCGACCTCGGGTTTGGCAACGCGGGCCACGCGGCGGGTGGCGCCGGTGACCAGGGAATCCGCCACATCGACAGCGCCTTCCTCGCCCTGTTCGGCGTCGCCACCGTGCTCGGCCTGGCCACCGCCGCGCGCTTCTACATGGTGTCGTGGCTGGGCGAGCGCGTGACGGCCGACATCCGCAGCGCCGTGTACCGCCACGTGGTCCACCAGAGCCCGGAATTCTTCGAAACCACGCAAACCGGCGAAGTGCTGTCGCGCCTGACCACCGACACCACGCTGATCCAGACCGTGGTCGGCACCAGCATCTCGCTAGCGCTGCGCAACACGCTGCTGTTCCTCGGCGGCCTGGTGATGCTGTTCGTGACCAGCGCCAAGCTGACCGCCATCATCCTGGGCCTGCTGGTGGCCGTGATCGTGCCGATCGTGCTGTTCGGGCGCCGCGTGCGCAAGCTCTCGCGCGATTCGCAAGACCGCATCGCCGACGCCTCGGCCCTGGCCGGCGAAATCCTGAACGCCATGCCGACCGTGCAGGCCTACACCCACGAGTCGATCGAGGCCGAGCGCTTCGGCGCCACGGTCGAGGGCGCATTCGGCGCGGCGATGCGGCGCATCCGCGCGCGTTCGCTGCTGACCATGCTGGCCATCGTGCTGGTATTCGGCACCATCGTCTTCGTGCTGTGGCTGGGCGCCCATGCCGTGCTGAGGGGCGAGATGACCAGCGGCGACCTCGGCCAGTTCATCCTGTACGCCGCCATCGTGGCCGGTTCGATCGGCGCCCTGGCCGAGGTGATGGGCGAGGCGCAGCGCGCCGCCGGCGCCACCGAGCGGCTGCTGGAACTGCTGTCCGCCCGTGCAGACATCCGCAATCCGGCGCATCCGCGGTCGCTGCCGGCCCGCTCCAAAGGTGCTGCCACTGCGGGCGCCGCCCTCGCCCTGCAGGACGTGACCTTCGCCTACCCGTCGCGCCAGGACACGGCGGCCCTGTCGCACGTGACGCTCGCGATCCGCCCCGGCGAAACGGTGGCCGTGGTCGGCCCCTCGGGCGCAGGCAAGACCACCCTGTTCCAGCTGCTGCTGCGCTACTACGACCCGCAGGCGGGCGCGATCACGCTCGACGGCGTCGACATCCGCGACCTCGACCTGCACACCCTGCGCGGGGCGATCGGCATCGTCCCCCAGGACACCGTGATCTTCTCGAACAACGCGCTGGAGAACATCCGCTACGGGCGCCCCGAAGCGAGCGACGAAGAAGTCATCGCGGCGGCGAAGATGGCGGCGGCCCACGAATTCATCGAGCGCCTGCCGCAGGGCTACCGCTCCTTCCTCGGCGAGCGCGGCGTGCGCCTGTCGGGCGGCCAGCGCCAGCGCATCGCGATCGCGCGCGCACTGCTGAAGAACCCGCCGCTGCTGTTGCTCGACGAAGCCACCAGCGCGCTCGACGCCGAATCCGAGCGCCTGGTCCAGGGCGCGCTGGAGGCGGCCATGGTGGGACGCACCACCATCGTCATCGCCCACCGCCTCGCCACCGTGCAGCGTGCCGACCGCATCGTGGTGATGGAAGACGGGCGCGTGGTCGAAACCGGCACCCATGCCTCGCTAGTGGCCATGGGCGGCATTTATGCCAAGCTGGCCGCTTTGCAGTTCCATAACGTGTACGTCGAGCATTAACACCCGGTCCCACGCCGCACACTCCTGATGCCGAGGTTTCACCCATCAGTTTGCCGTCGGTGATCGAAGTGAAAAATGACCTAGAAACAGTGAACCGATCATCGACGACAGAACTGTAATCACGAAGAACCAACTGGACGCAATCACGCCATAGGTCGGGTCCAGGTGAACCACGTTGACGCCGAATAAAAAAGTCGCTTCCCGCACGCCAAGGCCGCCAACACTCAGCGGCAGCACGGCAGCAATGGATGACACCAGAAATATTGCGAGATAAGCAATGATGTGCGTTGCGGGTGTGCCCAGATAAAGCAGCAGCATTCCCATGCATATCAATTGCAAGGATTGCACTGCGAGTCCAAGCGCAAACACGCCGGCAAGTTGTTGCGCCCCCAGCCGTATCAGCCATCGATGCCCCGATATGAATACGGCGACAATTGCGGCAACGGATGCAACCGTGAACACGATGGCCGTAGTTGCTTCCCAGGGCAAGGGCAGCATTGGCATTAACATACACAACATGCACAAGAGGGCAAGGATGCCACTGACACGGTCTGCGAGTGTGGTCGTGATTAATGTGCGCAGCGGTAAGGACTGGCTGCGGCGCAGCACCAGTATCTTATAGCCATCACCGCCAATGCCGCCTGGCAAAAACAGGTTCAAAAACATGCCTGCATAATACAAACGCAGATTTTCGCCCTCGCTTAGCTGCATTGCCGCATGACGTTGATAAATATTCAACCGTAAGGCGCCTACGATCTTGGATGCATTGAATGCGATGAAGGCGGCGACCAGCATTGGTGCCCGCTGCGGATGGAACGCCACGGTTTCAACCTGGCTGAAGTCAAGATGTCGAAAGACGAAAACGACCAGGCAGGTCGATATCAGCACCTGCAAAACAACTTTCAATTTCCTGCCAACCTGTTTAGACACCGGTGCTTTTCTTGATATGGTAGGGTTTCTTGTTCTGGGATTCGTAATAAGTTCTCATAATTAAATCCGCAACGAAGCCGGTGGTGATGAGCTGGATACCCACCACCGTCAGCAGCAGGCCAAGAAATAACAGAGGCCGTCCGCCAATGCTGGCACCCATGAGCTTGTCGAACAACATATAGACGTTCAGAACACAGCCCGCGAAAAACGAGACAATACCGACCGTTCCGAACAGATGCATCGGACGCTGTCCATATTTGCGAATGAACACCATGAGCATCAAATCGCTGGCCACTTTCAGTGTCCGATTGATGCCGTATTTGGACACGCCGGCATGGCGCGCATGGTGCCGCACCGGCATCTCTGTCATCCTGGCGCCATACATGCTGGCCAACACTGGAATATAGCGGTGCAGTTCGCCATACAGTCCCAGGTTTTTTGCGACGTCGCTCTTGAAAAGCTTCAGCGTGCAGCCGTAGTCGCTGATATGGACGCCAGTCACGCGCCGGATCAACCAATTGGCCAGCCTGCTCGGCAGCTTGCGAAGCAGGAAGCCATCCTTGCGCTTGGCGCGGATGCCGGCAACGACGTCCCAGTCGCCTTCCCGCATGCGCTCCATCATGAGCGGAATATCATGCGGGTCATTCTGCATATCGCCATCCAGCATGACGATCAGCTCGCCGTGCGCCGCGTCGATGCCCGCGGCCATCGCCGTGGTCTGGCCGTAGTTACGGTTCAATACCAGGACGCGGGTATTCGACGTGGCAAAGCGTTCTATTTCCGCCACGGTGCGGTCGTTCGAGCCATCGTCCACGAAGATAACCTCATGTTCCACCCTTGCAAGCGCCTCTGCAATACGCGCAACCAGCGGCTGGATATTGCCCTGCTCATTCATGACTGGAATAACAACCGACAATAGCATTTACGCTCCCTTTAATGAGACAAGCGCATAATCAACCGCCATGACGCCTTCTCGATCCTGTGGCTTGCCGACATCGAGCCGTCCGCGCTGGCGGACGGTGCTCGATGGATAAGCCTCGAGAAAACTGTCCAGCCAATTGTTCGCGCGGTCGCCGGAGTCAATCAACAGTACGTCGCCACTGATGGCAGGCCGGCTTTGCACAACCTGGGGCAACAGCATGACTGCCCATGCCGGGTTATGCAGATACAAGTTTCCCGCGTCCGTCAGCTCGCTTGCGACCAGGGTTCTCGCCTGCGGAAAGCGCTGCATGAGTTGGGCCGACAGTTCACCAAACGGTGCGCGCGTATTCTTGCCAAAATAAGCGCGCGCCGATAGCCCCGCCAGAATGAGGATGGCGAACACGCCCGCCGACCACAGTATGCTTCGACAAACCGTGCGCTGCGCTAGCGACGGAAAGATGGCGAAGAATGCAAGCGGCAGCAGGAACAACACTGGCTGCATCCAGCGATCCTTGATGTTGGCAAGCTCACCGCTGAGAACCAGCGCGGTGACGCATGCAAACGCCGCCAGGTAAAACCAGAGAAAAAATCGGGCCTGGGGACTATCGAGTCTCGCCTGTGCCAGGTCCCGGTGCCGCCAGTAGATCCAGCAGTACACGATCCATAGTGGCGTGGCAAACAAGAATGTCGCGCTTACCATGCTGCCAAGCCCGCGCGCCACATTGCCGGAATAGCTTGCATTTTGGCCATTCATTTTCGCGCGGGTGGCGCTCGTTGCCAGGTCCAGATGATCGAGCAGCCAGAGCCCGTGCGGCGCAAGGGAAAGCATCAGCATGGCAACCGCTATCCAGACATTGCGGTTCCATAATGCCTGCCGGTGCTCACGAACCAGCAGGCTGGCCGCAAGCAGGCCAAGCGCAAACATCGCAAAATTATATTTCGATTGCAGCCCGAGCCCGATCAGCAGGCCGAAGAGCGCATAGCGCATTTTGGCGGGATGCCGCAGCAGGCCGACATAGCACCACAGCGTGAGGGCCGCCATGCAGGTCATCAGCGCCGAGTGCGTCAGGTCGCGCTGCGATTCCCAGCCAATCTGCGGAAACAACACGAGCGAGGCGGCGACAACGATGGCGCCGCCAATGCCGATGAGCGACCTGGCTGTGTAGAACATCGCCAGATAGGTGCAGAACAGCAGCAGATTCTTCTGTACAGACAGGGCAAGGATATTGATGCCAAATAGGGAAAACATGAGCCATTGCAGCCAGGCGTACAGCGGCGGCTGGCTGCCATAGCCTGCCTGCAAGTGCTGAAAAGTCAGGATGGATTCCGATTCATCCAGGTCGAGCACAGCTGGCGACGTTACGCGCAGCACGACTTGCAGCAGGAAATAGACCGTGAGCACCAGAAGAAAATGCCTGCCTGCCCGCTTGTCGCAAGCTGTCGGAATACCATCGATTCGCATGGCTAACTGGTCTTGTTGTGAATCAGCCAAATGACCAGCCAGTTCCGGAACTCGCGCAGCCCATCCAGGAGAGACGTCGCCGGCGCAAACCCGACCCATTCCCGCAATTTGCTGGTATCGGCATACGTCATCGGCACGTCGCCCGGCTGCATCGGCAGGAACTGGATCCTGGCCTTGACCCCGACGACCTCCTCCAGGGCTGCAATAAAATCCATTACCCGGACTGGCTGATGATTACCGATGTTGAACAGCGTGTGCGGCGCCACGCTACCGGTGGCGCCAGGCGGTTTTGCCAGGACGCGGACGATCCCCTCAACAATGTCGTCGATATAGGTAAAGTCCCGTTGCAGTGCGCCTTGCGCGAATACCGGAATCGTCTCCCCCCTGAGCATCTTCTGCGCGAAGCTGAAATACGCCATATCTGGACGGCCCCAGGGGCCGTACACGGTAAACAAGCGCAGACCGCTTGCTGCCACTCCAAACAAGTGGCTATAGGAATGCGCCAATGCCTCATTCGCTTTCTTCGTCGCCGCATAGAATGAGACGGGCTCATCGCTCCTGTCAGTTTCCCGGAAGGGGGCCTGATGACTTGCACCGTAGACGCTGCTGCTGCTCGCATAGACCAGGTGGAGTGGCTTGAACTGCCGGCAGGCTTCCAGGATGTTGGCAAACGCAACCAGGTTCGATTGCACGTAGGCTGAGGGATTCTCAATCGAATAACGCACGCCGGCCTGCGCCGCCAGATGCACGACATAGGCAGGTCGAACGCGTTCAAACAGGCGGTTCACTTGCAGGGCATCCGCCAACTCCACGGCTTCGCAGCGTATTCCATGCGGCGCAAGCAAGGCCTCGACGCGCCCATGCTTCAGATCGGTCGCGTAATAGTCATTGAAGTTGTCGCACGCAGCCACGGTCATGCCCATTCGGGCAAGACGCGATGCGACGAAACTCCCGATGAACCCGGCTGCGCCGGTTACCAGGACAGGCGTGTTGGCAGGGATCATTGCTGGCCCACCGGCACGGGTCTGCCGATACTGTGGTAGGCAAGCCCGAACGAAGCAACGAACTCTGGATCATACATATTTCTACCGTCGAAAATGGCCCTGTGCCGGAGGGTGCCGGCCAGAAAGCTGAAATCAGGCGAGCGAAACTCTTTCCACTCCGTCGCGATGGCAAGCACATCGGCACCTTCAACGGCGGCCGCCGCTGAATTCACCATCCTGAGCAATTCCTGGCATCGCGCTTCGCCATGCTCTCCGACCAGGACGTGTTTTGCCTCATTGCTGGCGACCGGATCGTAAGCCTGCACGCGGCAATTCGCCGCAAAAAGTTGGGATATCAGCGCGAGGCTGGGCGCCTCGCGCACATCATCCGTATCGGGTTTGAAAGACAAGCCCCAAATCGCAATGGTTTTTCCTGCCAGTTGATCGATGCCGTTGAAGAACTGCGTGATTTTTTTGAACAAAATATTCTTTTGTGATGCATTCACCGCCTCGATGGCTTTCAGAATGCGCAGATTCAGCCCATGGTCGGCGGACGTTTTCAACAGCGCCCTGACGTCCTTGGGGAAGCAGGATCCGCCGTATCCCATACCGGCATACAGGAAATCAGGGCCTATGCGCGGATCAGAGCCGATACCTCGCCGCACCTGCTCGATATCGGCGCCCAGGGTCTCCGCCAAGTTGGCGAGTTCATTCATGAAACTGATGCGTGTCGCCAGCATGGCGTTTGCGCCGTATTTCGTCAGCTCGGCGCTGCGCACATCCATTTCAACCAGCTTTTCATGATTGCGACTGAATGGCGCGTAAAGATGCCGCATGATTCTCGTTGCTTCCGGATTGTCACTGCCGACGATAATCCGGTCCGGGCGCATGAAATCCTGGATCGCGGCTCCTTCCTTCTGGAATTCCGGATTGCTGACGACTGAAAAGTCGATGCAAACGCCTCGTACCCCGAGTTCTTTGGCAATGACGCTTTTCACCCGGTCGGCAGTGCCTACGGGAATGGTTGATTTGTTGACCAGAATGGTCGGCCGTTGCATCCGCTGGCCGATGCTGCGCGCCGCAGAAAGAATATGCGTCAGGTCAGCCCTGCCGTCTTCATCCGCCGGCGTGCCCACGGACAGGAAAATGACGTCAGCGTGCGCAACCGCTTCATCATAGCTGGCGGTGAATATTATTCTCCCGGCCCCCATGTTACGCGTTACGAGAGCATCGAGGCCAGGTTCAAAGATGGGAATACGGCCGGCATTGAGCATCTCGATCTTTCGTTCGTCTACGTCGAGGCATAGCACCATATTGCCCACATCGGCGAAGCAGGCGCCTGAAACCAGTCCGACATATCCTGTGCCAATTATTGATATCTTCATGTGGCGTGCAAAGCAATGACGACAAAAAAGATAACAGCCCTGGAGAATCAAGACATTCCCGCGGCGCCTGCGTCCTTGCGGCGACCCAGCACCGCGCTTACCAAGGCCCCGGACATTCCTCGAAGATTATTAACGGCAACCAGCAACTGCTGCGATAGTGGTGGTGTCATGAGGCGAATTCCTGCAGGCCACAGGCCGCATTGCCCGCGTGTTCCAGCCGCGCGATCGCGAAACAGCGCATCGCCGTCGTTGCCGTTTTCATAGCTCAGGTATTCTGACCCTTTACGAACTAACAAGTTCCGTTCCTCTTCCCTCGTGCTGTGCCGGCGGTGTAGAGTGACAGCCCGATTCCATGAGCCCATCTTGCAGGAGAGCCCATCTTGACCGACGCCGAACTGATCCGCCGCTGCCACACCGTCTTCCCCGGCCACCGCGCCCGCACGCCGGCCGAAACCTATGCCGCCATGGCAGCATGGTGCGAACAGCACGGTGTCGAACATGACGTTTACGGCAGCGGCGACCTGATCGAAAGGTTCGAAGACAAGATCGCCGCCCTGCTCGGCTTTCCGGCGGCCGTGTTCTGCATCAGCGGCACCATGGCCCAGGTCACAGCCCTGCGCCTGGCCTGCGAAGACCGCGGCGGCCGGCCGGCCGCGCTGCACCCGACCTCCCACATTGTCGTCCACGAACGCTCGAACTACAAGTTGCTCGCCCATTTCGACGCCCTGCAGGTGGGCGACCGCAATCGCCCGTGGGTAGCGGCCGACCTCGAAGCCGTGCCCGACAGGCTGGGCGCGATCGGCATCGAGATCCCGATGCGCGAGATCGGCGGCCAGGTGCCGTCCTGGGAGGAGCTGGAGGCGATCAAGCTGCACGCACGAAGCCGCGGCGCGCACCTGCACATGGACGGTGCGCGGCTATGGGAAGCGGCGGCGGGCTATGGCCGCAGCGCAGCCGAAATCGCAGCCGGGTTCGACTCGGTGTACGTCTCGCTGTACAAGGGCATCGGCGGCCTGGGCGGCGCCATGCTGGCGGGGAGCCGCGAGTTTGTCGACCGCGCCGCCGAATGGTTCCGGCGCCAGGGCGGCAATGTCGTGCACCGCTCGCCGTATGTGGTCGCAGCAAGCATGCAGTTCGACGCGCGCCTCGCCGCCATGCCGGATTACTTCCGGCGCACGCAGTTCCTGTATGAGGCGCTGCGCGCGCATCCACTCATTCGCGTGAATCCGGCCATGCCCGCCGCCAACATGCTGCACCTGCACCTGCCGCTGAGCCAGGAACGCGCGCTGGCGATCCGCGCGGAGCTGGCCGAGCGCCACGGCATCTGGCTGTTTAACCGGGTGTCGAACGGCGTGCTGCCGGACACCAGCTATGTTGAGCTGTATGTGGGCGACAACCTGCTCGAACTGCCGGACGAGCGGCTGCGCGAGGCGCTTGCCGTTTTTGCCAGGGCCCTGGGCGCATAAGATACAATCGCGGCTTTTCACCTGAAGGTAAGCGATGCGCCAATATCTCGACTTCATGCGCCATGTGAAAGAGCATGGCGCCACCAAAACCGACCGCACCGGCACCGGCACGCGCTCCGTGTTCGGCCACCAGATGCGCTTCAATCTGCAGGACGGTTTTCCGCTGCTGACGACCAAAAAGGTGCACCTCAAATCGATCATCCATGAACTGATCTGGTTCCGGCAGGGTTCCACCAACAGCGCCTACCTGAAGGAAAACGGCGGCTCGATCTGGGACGAGTGGGCCGATGCGAACGGCGAACTGGGACCGGTCTATGGCTACCAGTGGAGGAATTGGCCAACACCAGCTGGCCAACACATCGACCAGATCAGCCAGGTGCTCGACCAGATCAGGAACACGCCCGATTCGCGCCGCATGATCGTCTCGGCCTGGAACGTGGCCGACGTGCCGCAAATGAAGCTGCCGCCCTGCCACGCGCTGTTCCAGTTTTATGTGGCCGACGGCAAGCTGTCCTGCCAGCTCTACCAGCGCAGCGCCGATATTTTCCTGGGGGTGCCGTTCAACATCGCCTCGTACGCGC
>JAQGLR010000224.1 GCA_028292765.1 Massilia sp.
GCCAGCCCGATTCATTTATAATCGAATCAAGTTGGCAGCTTACTAAGCGGGTAGCTCCGGTTCGTCCAGCCCTGCCGTTGGAAGTAGCTGTAGAGAGGGGGCCAAACTCGTTTGGCCTTTTTTTTTAGCGCCATCCCTCAAACGGCCAAGAATCGAGCGACCCGGCGACCGGCGACCGGCGACCGGCCTACTTCGTCTACACTTTGAATTGCGTGACCAGTACCGGCGTCACGAAGTCGCCAGCGATCAAAGACATGTTGTGCGGCACCAACAACCCAAAATAAAATTACCTTCCGAGTTTCGGAGCGCCTTGCTGGAATGGCTCTAGCTGGGGGCAGAATATTCCTTGCATCCATGTTTGCATCCACAGAATCACATTGAGAAACACAAACTCAACATCCATGCGGGTTTCAAGAGGCTTTTCGATTCCAGTCGGGGGGACCAAATTACTCTTTCATGTCCTGTCGCCTTGGCTCGCAACCCGCACTCCTTTATCGGTGTAGCGGGTTTTTTGTTGCAAATTGCAGACCCAGGTTCATCCCAGTGCGGGTAGGCGAAAGCGAAGTGCCGCGCAACTGGAAGCTGCGACCGCCCCCAAACGGATGCGGACTTGCTCGTCGCTGCATGGCATGCATGGCCAACGCGCCGTCACCAGCCCTTCCCCCTCCCGACCGGGACAGGCTCCCAGTCATGCCCGCCCTGGCAGCGCGCGATGAACGACTTGCGCTCAACCGCATCGTCGATCTCGCCCGCCAGCCTCGCAATCAGCTCCGCCGGACCGGCTGCTCCAGGCGCCATGCGCCGCACCAGCAGCTTGGCGATCGGGCCAATCAGCTGAGCCAAGTTGCCTTCGATCCTTGCCAGCACGGCACTGTCGATGGCCGTGCCGGCCAGCGTTGGGGAAAGCGGTCGGGCGGGAGCCGATGCTGTGGAAGGGGGAGATTCTACGAACGCTGTCTCGTGCGGCATCGCCGGGCGCTCAAGGAGCACCAACAGGCAGTCGCGCAACTGGCCCAGGTGGAAGTCGAGCTTGCCCTCGATCGCGTCGAGCCAGTGCTGGGTGCTGATGAAATATTCCAGGCTCTTCGACAGGGGCACGTTCTCGATACGCAAGGGCAGGATATGCAGGCCCTTGTTCACGGCCCGCTCGACTTCGCGCCGAACCTGCGGCGAGCTATTGGAATTCGATGAAAACACCAGCACCAACACGCGCGCGGTGTCGAGCGCGTTGATGATGGCTTCGGCCCAGTCCTCGCTGGGCCGGATATCGCGCGGGGCCACCCAGCAACGAATGCCGTGCGCTTCGAGACTGTGGCAAATCGCGTCAGCAAATACCTTGTCCTGGTGCGAGTGGCTGAGAAAGACGTCGTGTGCCATCGTGCCCTCGCTCAACCGAGCATCGCCATGGCTTTTTCAAGGCTGCGGCGCATCCGGTTGAAGGCATTGCCGAGTACCGCGATTTCGTCGTTGCCGCGGATGTCGAACGGTTCGACATCGGTTTTCCCCGCACTGAGTGCGTCCGCGATGCGGGTGATCCTGCGCATTGGGCGAAGAATAAAGCGATACAGTACCAAATTGACGACCAGCAAAATTGCGACGAAGGTCGCTACCATCCCGGCCATGATCAGCCGGAACGCGCGATCGGCCTGCGCCATCGGCACTGCCAGCGGCACCGAGACGATCTGGCTGCCGACGGTCTCGCCGAGTTTCCAGCCAAAGCCATTGGCATCGCCATACAGGGCGCGCATGGAAGCCGGCGCAGCAGAGGGCACGCTATGGCAGGCCAGGCACCGGGCATCCTTGATCCGGATCGGCCGCGCCAGGAACAGCGACTGACCCGAGGGCGTCGAGCGCTCGCCCACCATTTCCTTCAGGTCCGGATGATCACGCAGGTTCTGCACGACGTCGGCCTCCCATTCCACCACGCGGTCGCGTGGGTTGGTCGGGTTCAGCGTCGCCTCCTTGTAGCTGTAATCCTTGAACGCCGCCTGCATCTTGGAGAAGCTCTGCGTCGCGGCATACGATGGCACCGTCTGGGGCAGGAACTCCTTGTGCAGCCGGTCATCCAGCAAGGGCTTGATCTCGGCGCTGGTATAGCTGCGCGCCGCCAATGCCGCTTCCATCATCAGGCTGGCGTGGCTCAGCACTTCACGCTTCGCATTTTCCTGTAATACGTTTTGGCTGATCAGGCCTGTCACCATTAACCCCGCACAAAACACGGCAGCCAGCGACAGATTGACTTTCAGGAGAAGGTGCATGGCGTGCCTTGATGGGATGTTAAACCAAACGACTTGCGCATCATAACATTCTGCTATTTCGAGGCTAGCGGTTATTCCGACTCCGGCATGCCTTGTCCGCGATCTTCGTTTTCGATAAAGCGCTTCATGCCTCACCCGAACTGATGAGATACTTGCCCCGGGGTTTACTCAGGCAGCGGCCCAAAAGTTAAACTTGTGCGCAGTAAGATGAATCGATAGTATGTGTTGCCACTAAAACAAATTTCCTTCGTTGATGGCGCTGCATGAGTATTGCCGGGAAGGTAAGCGAGAACCTGAAAATAACATGGAAGTTGCGCAAAATGGTTGTCCCCATGCGTGAGTTTCGCGCTGGCCGCGAGCCGGTATTTCTCGATGATCCCGCCGCCGTGAAAGTGCGAAAACTTCCTTCACGCGTCCTTGTGCGGTTTGTGCAGAAACCAGAAACCATTATTACCCGGGAAGGGCGCGTGCTGGCGCATCCGGGCGACGCGGTACTCACCGCGGCGACAGGCGAGCAATGGCCGGTGGCCCGCGCAGCCTTTGATCGGTACTATGAGCCGACTCCTGAAGCATGCGTATTTGAAAGCATTCCACGCGAATCGCTTGCTCTGCAGATCAACGAACCCTTCCAGGTCGTGTTGGCCGACGGCATTTCGCGTCTCTTTGGCCAGCCGGGCGACTGGCTGCTCGATCACGGTGACGGCCACTTGGGCATCCTCGACGGAGCCATTTTCGCCGCAACCTACCGGCGGCTTACCTAGGATTTTTATGGCTTTTCACCAACACATCCAGTCGCTCCTGCTCGCCGGAATTCGATTTCCTCCCGCACTCCCGACCGAAACTGTCGCGCCGCCGGCTGCACTCGCACCCCTCATCGCTGCGGTAGCTTTGGAACACGCGGCAAGTAACGCCCGTGCGATTGAAGCGGGCAACCGATATCGCAGCGCCTTTTGGGCGCTGTATTTGTTGAGCGCGCTGGCGGTGCTATGCGCCGTGATGCCGCTCGCGCTGGGCTGGGACCACGGTCGCCATGCAATGCATGCGTGGGCCGGGTTCTGGGCCGGGCTTGAGGTATTGATCATTCTCGTGCTGGGATTCATCTACCGGCGCGGCCATCATCATGATTGGCAGGGGAAGTGGCTGGCCAATCGCACCGAAGCGGAACTAGTGTCGTATCTGCCGCTGGTGGCGCCCCTGGTCGTCCCCGCCGGCGCCGGCGCGAGGACCAACTGGTACGCGGGACTAGCAGGCAATACCTTACACGTCCCCAATAGCAGCGCCATCGACACGCTTTGCGCGCGGCTCCAACCTGGCGTGATCAAAGCCCTGCACGGTACATGGTCCGATACCGCCTTTGTCGAGCAATACGTGGCGTGGGCCGTGGCGCAGTTCGATGCGCAGCGTAGATACCACGACCGGACGATGCTGCGCAGCGAAGCGCTGATGCGCCGTGTGCACAAGATTAATGCTTCGCTGTTCGTGCTGACGCTCGCCGGCGCGTTGCTGCATCTTGTGGTGCACACGATGTGGCTGTCTTTTGTGACGATCTTCTTCCCGGCCTTGGGCGCGTCGCTGCATGGTGCCCTGGCGCAAACGGAAGCATACCGGCAGGCGGCGATCTCGCGCCGGCTTTCCGCAGAGCTTGGGAAGACTATCGCGACAATCGCGTCTCACTGTCCTTCGATGGAGCGCGACAAGGTCCGCGACGCGATCGAGGCCGGCCTGACGCTGATTCTCGAGGAACACCGCGACTGGCATATGCTGGTGCGTCCGCACCATTTGCCGTTGGGGTGAACAAACAGGATCGCGAACTCAAGCATTCGATTCAACGCATGTCCAAACGCCCGATAGGTTCGTCTCGTCTACCGCTCACCAGTTTGGTCGCTTGCCGTCTACCGGATGGGCGCTGCGCGCATGTTGCGCTAGCAAATCGCCCGGTCCCGCCAGATCCAGCGTGGGCTTGCCCAGACACATCGTACCGCTGCCGCCCGCCCGTCTGGTATATGATCGCCTCACCTGTGCTTGCTGGAGAATGCGATGTTCGAGCTGATTACCGGGTTCCTGGAAAAGAGCGGCTACCTCGGCGTCTTTGCGCTGATGGCCCTGGAAAATATTTTCCCGCCCATTCCATCCGAGATGATCATGCCGTTCGCCGGCTTCGTCGTCGCCCGGGGCGACCTGAACCTGGTCGGCGTGCTGCTGGCCG
>JAQGLR010000520.1 GCA_028292765.1 Massilia sp.
GCGCCCGGCTTCGACCAGCCGATCGCCGTGCTCAAGCATTGCCACGGACGCATCCGCAAGCAGCTGGCGACGCTCGAGCGGCTGCTGTCGCACCTGCCCGAGCATGGCGCCGACGAACAGGCGCGCCAGGCGGCTGGCGCCGTGCTGAAGTATTTCGAGAAGGCCGCGCACCTGCACCACGACGACGAGGAACAGGACCTGATCCCGATGCTGCGCGCAGTCGCCCAGGGCGACGACGCCGCCACCCTGCAGGCGCTGGTGCCCGTGATCCTGCAAGACCACAAGGACATGGACGCGCTCTGGCAAGACCTGCACGAACAACTCGCCAGCATTGCCGACGGCAGCGCCAGCGTCTTGTCCACCTCGGCCGTGCAGCGCTTCACGCAACGCTATACCTCGCACATGGAACGCGAGGAAAGCACGGTGGCGCCGATGGCGCTGCGCCTGTTTTCAAGCGACCAGATGCGCCGGCTCGGCGAAGCGATGGCGCGCCGCCGCGGGATCGGTGACGACAAGGGCGCAACGGCCGCGGCAGCGGGAGCGGGAGTGGCGCAGGCCGTGGGCGATGCCGTCGCCGGCCTGCGCAAGGATTACGGCCAGGCCAGCCTGGACGAAGACGACGTGCTCGAAGACCCGATGCTGCAGTTTACGCGCTGGTTCGAGCAGGCCTTGCAGGCCCAGGTGAACGAGCCGAACGCAATGAATGTCGCAACGGTTGGCCCCGATGGCCGGCCCAGTTCGCGCATCGTGCTGGTCAAGCAATTCGACGAGCGCGGCTTCACCTGGTACACCAACTACGCCAGCCGGAAAGGCGAGGAACTGCGCGCCCATCCACACGCAGCCCTGCTATTCTTCTGGAGCGAGCTTGAACGCCAGGTTCGCATCGAAGGCCGGGTCGAAACGACCTCGCCTGAAGAAAGCGACAAGTATTTCCACAGCAGGCCGTTGAAGAGCCGCCTGTCGGCGATCGCCTCCCAGCAGAGCGCGCCGATCGCGAACCGCGCGGCCCTGGAGCAGAATTACGAAGCGGTCGAGGCAGAAGTCGGGGATTCGCCGGCACGTCCGGCGAATTGGGGCGGCTTCCGGCTGGTGCCCGAGCGCATCGAGTTCTGGCAGGGGCGGCGCTCGCGTTTCCATGACCGCATCGTCTACACGCGGCAGGAAGACGGAAGCTGGACGCGGCACCGATTGCAGCCATAAGCCGGTGCAATTCCGCCGGCTCTCACCCGCTGGAGGCGCAGTGATGCTGAGCGTGTTCGCCGAAATGAAGCTCAACGCCTGGAGCACGGGCGTACGCAGCAAGGTGTCCCTGCCCTTACGCGTGGAACTGTGGGACGGACAATATTTCGACCTCTCATCCGAACCGCCGCGCGTCACGATCCGCGTGCCGAAGCCCTCCAGCCTGCGCTACCTGCGCTCCCCGTCGCTGTACAAGCTGGGGCGCGCCTATGTCGAGGGCGCGCTCGAGATCCGGGGACGGGCCGCCGACATGATCCGCATCGGCAGCGAACTGTCCGCGTCCAGCGGCAAGCCGGCCCGCCATGCCAATCCCTTGTGGCGGCTGGCGCGGCACAGGCGCGAAAAAGACGTCGCCGCGATCCACTACCACTACGACGTCTCCAACGATTTTTATGCGGCCTGGCTCGACCCGAACATGGTCTATTCGTGCGCCTATTTCGAAAACGGCGATGAAGACCTGGCCACCGCGCAAATCAAGAAGATCGACCACATCCTGCGCAAGATCGACCTGCGGCCGGGCCAGACGCTGCTCGACATCGGCTGCGGCTGGGGCGCGCTGGCCATCCGCGCGGCGCAGGTCTTCGGCGCCCGCTGCGTCGGCATCACGCTGTCGGAAAACCAGGCGCGGCTCGCTCGCGAGCGCATCGCGGCAGCGGGCCTGGCCGGGCAAATCGAGATCCGCCTGCAGGACTACCGCGACGTCGACGGGCAGTTCGACCGCATTACCAGCGTCGGCATGTTCGAACACGTCGGCACGCAGCACCTGCCGGCCTATTTCGAAAAGGTCTCAAGCCTGCTCGCGCCCGGCGGCGTAGTGATGAACCATGGAATCACCACCACGGATGTCGCGGAGCGTGCGGCGCCGTATGGCGGCGGCGACTTCATCCTCGAGTACGTGTTTCCGCATGGCGAGCTGGCGCACCTGTCGGCGGTGGTGAAGGCGATGCAGCAGGGCGGGCTGGAGGTGCGCGATGTCGAAAACCTGCGGCGCCACTATGCGCGCACCTGCGCGCTGTGGACCGAGAATTTCGAGAGCCGGGCCGGCGAAATCAGCGGGTTGACGGACGCGAAGCGGTTTCGCATCTGGCACGTCTACCTCGCCGGCTGCGCCTACGCCTTTGCGCATGACTGGATCAGCCTGTACCAGATCGTGTGCGGCAAGGCCGGCGAAGATCCCGCGCAGATGCCGTGGTCGCGCAAATACATGTACCCGTGAACCAGATCGGCCCCTACTTCCTCCAGTGCTGGAAGGTCTTGCGAAACTTCGCCACCTTCGGCGCCACCACGAACGCGCAATACCCCTGCATCGGGTGCTGGGCATAGTAATTCTGGTGATACTCCTCGGCCTTGTACCAGGTTTCAACGGGCACAAGCTGGGTCACGAGCGGCGCGTCCCACACCGACGCCATCTCCACCATCACCTGGCGCGCGGTCGCCTCCTGCTGCGCATCCTCGTAAAAAATCACGGAGCGGTACTGCGGTCCGACGTCGTTGCCCTGGCGGTCCTGCGTCGTCGGATCGTGAATCGTGAAGAAGATCTCCAGGATGTCGCGGTAGCTGATGACCGCCGGATCGAATTCCAGGCGCACCACCTCGGCATGCCCGGTGCCGGCGCCGCACACCTGTTCGTAGGTGGGATTGACGACATGCCCGCCCATATAGCCCGATTCGACGCGCGTAACCCCGCGCACTTCCAGGTAGACGGCCTCGGTGCACCAGAAACATCCACCACCGAGGATCGCCACTCCCCCCTGCCCTTGCTCGCTCATCGCATCCCCCATCGCTATTTTCGATGACCTTATGCTAGCGCAAAGCGCTGTCTTATGCTGGCGCAATAGGTAGACGCAACGCCAGGTGTAATACGAGGTGCAACGCGCCGTGGCGGCATCTGCCAGTCGGCAATGGCATAATGTACCGATGAACACACGCTCTCCCCGCGCCACGGTGCGCGGTTTCGACTCGTCCCATTTCCGCCAGGCGCTGTCGCAGTTCGCGACCGGCGTCACCGTCATCACGACGCGCCTGCCGGACGGCAGCTTTCGCGGCCTGACCGCGAGCTCCTTCAATTCCGTCTCGCTCGATCCGCCCCTGGTGCTGTGGAGCCTGGGCGCGCGCGCCAACAGCATGCCTATCTTCCGCGGCAATTCGCATTACGTCATCAACGTGCTCGCCGCCGGCCAGGAAGAGCTGGCGCTGCGCTTTTCGCGGCGCACGGCCGACGACCCCTTCGAGGGGATCGACTACGAACTGTCGCGCACCGGCCTGCCGATCCTGAAGGGCGTCGCCGCCTGGTTCGAATGCCACAACCGCAGCCGCTACCCGGAGGGCGACCATGTGATTTTCGTGGGCGAAGTCGAGGACTGCGCCGTGTTGCCGCAGCCGGGCCTGCTGTTCCATAATGGGCGCTTCGGCAGCACAGAGTGAAAATGAAAATGACTGTCGCAGTTTGAAAAGATGGCCAGGCATGTCCTTTCTATAATGACCTGGACCGCTTCGGCAACTGCAGACGCCCCTAACCAACAGAGACCAGGACGATCCATGAACCACTCCGATTCGCCACGCAAGGCCGCCTTCCACTGGGACGATCCGCTGCTGCTGAACAGCCAGCTGAGCGACGACGAGCGCATGGTACGCGACGCCTCCGCCGCCTACTGCCAGGACAAGCTGCAGCCGCGCATCCTCGAGGCCTTCCGCCACGAGCGCATGGACAACTCGATCTTCCGCGAAATGGGCGAACTCGGCCTGCTGGGCCCTACCATTCCCGAGCAGTACGGCGGCCCCGGCCTGAACTACGTGGCCTATGGCCTGATCGCGCGCGAAGTCGAGCGTGTCGACTCCGGCTACCGTTCGATGATGAGCGTGCAGTCGTCGTTGGTGATGGTGCCGATCCATGAATTCGGCAATGAGGAAACGAAGCAGAAATACCTGCCGAAGCTGGCCACCGGCGAATGGATCGGCTGCTTCGGCCTGACCGAACCGAACCATGGCTCGGATCCGGGCTCGATGGTCACCCGCGCGCGCAAGGTCGAGGGCGGTTACGAACTCACCGGCTCGAAGATGTGGATCACCAATTCGCCGGTCGCCGACGTGTTCGTGGTCTGGGCCAAGGACGATGAAGGCGCGATCCGCGGCTTCGTGCTGGAAAAGGACTGGAAAGGGCTGTCCGCCCCGGCGATCCACGGCAAGTTCGGCCTGCGCGC
>JAQGLR010000025.1 GCA_028292765.1 Massilia sp.
GGCCACAGGAAATCTGGCTGATCCGGCACGGGCAAAGTGCCGGCAACGTCGCGCGTGACCTGGCCGAGGCAGCGAACGGGCACGAGATCGACATCGCCGAGCGCGACGTCGACGTGCCCCTGTCCGCGCTCGGCATCCGCCAGTCCGAAGCCCTGGCCTCCTGGTTCGCCTCGCTGCCCCGGCACGAGCGCCCGAACGTCGTGCTGTATTCGCCGTACGTCCGCGCGGCCGAGACCGCTAAAATCCTGATCCGCCGCCTCGAGCGCGAGTCGCTGCTGGCAGTCAACGCCGACGAGCGCCTGCGCGAAAAGGAATTCGGCATCCTCGACCGCCTCACCACGCACGGCATCGCCCACAAATATCCCGACCTGTACGCCCAGCGCCATCACGTCGGCAAGTTCTATTTCCGTCCGCCGGGCGGCGAAAGCTGGTGCGACGTCATCCTGCGCCTGCGCAGCGTGCTCGACACCCTCTCGCGCGATTACTGCCACGAGCGCGTCGTGATCGTCGCCCACCAGGTGATCGTCAACTGCTTCCGCTACCTCATCGAGCGCCTCGACGAAGCGAGCATCCTCGCCTTCGACCGCGCCGGCGACGTGCCGAACTGCTCCGTCACCTCGTACACCTTCGACGCCGAAGAAGGCAAGCACGGCGCCCTGGTGGTGCGCCTTGTCAATTTCGTCGCTCCCCTCGAGGCGAGCGGCACCCCGGTTACCGTCGGCAAAGACGTGCCGACGGCGCCGAAGGCGTGAGGCCGCCGACCATGAGCGCGATTCACTCCCTGTCCGACGCCCTGCCCGCGAAGATGGATGCCGTCAGCGTCGACGTCACCACCGAACTGCTGCGCAACTGGCCCTTGCCCATGCCTGGCGCCGAAGGCGACAAGGAACAACGCGGCCACGTGCTGGTGCTCGGCGGTTCGCGCGAGATGCCGGGCGCCGTCATCCTCGCCGCCACCGCCGCACTGCGCGCCGGAGCCGGCAAGCTGACCGTCGCCACCGGCGCCAGCGTGGCCCAGCTCGTCGCCTCGAGCATGCCCGAGGCGCGCGTGATCGGCCTGGCCGAGAGCGAGGCCGGCGGCTTCCTGCCCGAGGCCATTGCCCGCCTCGATCCGCTGGCCGACCGCGTCAATGCCATCCTGGTCGGGCCGGGCATGCAGGACGAAGCGGCCGCCGCCGAACTCGTGCACGGCCTGCTCGGCCGCATGCAGGGCAGCGACACGGCCGTCGTGCTCGACGCCTGCGCGATGGGCACGCTGCTGCACGCCCCGAACGGAACCGGGCCTGGCGCCGCCTTCCGCTTCGAGCAGCCCGTCATCGTCACGCCGCACTGCGGCGAAATGGCGCACCTGACCGGTATGCCCAAGGACGACATCGTGGCCGGGCCCGACGACCCGGCGCGGGCGGCTGCTATCGAATGGAACGCAGTCGTCGCACTGAAAGGCGCGCGCACTGTCATCGCTTCGCCAAGTGGCGCGTTATGGCAGCATGAGGGCGGCAATGTCGGCCTTGCCATTTCCGGCTCGGGCGACACGCTGGCCGGCATCATCGCCGGCCTGGCCGCACGCGGCGCCACGCTTGAACAAGCCACCTGCTGGGGTGTCGCGCTGCATGCGCGCGCCGGCGAGCGCCTGGCCGAGCGCATGGGCGTGCTTGGCTACCTGGCGCGCGAGATCCCCGACGAGATCCCTGCGCTACTCGAATCTGTCGCCGGCCACGGTGCCGGCGACAAAAAGACCATCCGGGAAACACCGGGGGGCCGGGAAGGACGGAAAGCCGTTTGACCGGTATCAAAATCCGCACGCTGCACCGCGGAATAAAGCAAGAAGCGCACAATTCGACGAACTGGCGGTAGTTACGGCAGTCTAATTTTTATAGTCGAATTTGTACGCTATACGGGGCCGCGTATTGCGTCGGTTCCCTGATGGTTTCACCAATGAACACGGCGGATACTCCGTTTCAAGAGGTTCATGGTGAAGCTGAACTGGCGCCGTAACCCTCCAGCAGCCTCACCTGGAGACTACGGCACAAGATAGACGTGAACGAGGAGTTAAACAATGAACGCAATGACCAAAGCACCAAAAATCCTGCTGACCGCCGCCCTCCTGGCATCCATGCTGGGCGCATGCAAGAAGAACGACACCGCCGGCACCGGCGGCGCTGGCGACACTTCGGCAACCTCGCCGAGCTCGACGTCGGGCACCAGCGGCACCACCGGCACCACGGGTGATACCGGCACCGGCGCAACCGGCACCGGCACCACCGGTACTGGCGCAATGGGCACCACCGGCGACACCACCGGCACCGGCGCGACCGGCACTGGCACCACGGGCACCGGCACCGGCGCAACCGGCACCACCGGGGATACCACCGGCACCGGCGCAACCGGCACCACCGGCACGGGCGCCAGCGGCACCAGCGGCACCGGCACCAGCGGCACGTCGGGCACCACCGGCACCACCGGCGCTGGCGGCACCACCGGCAGCACCGATTCCTCGGGCACCGGCACCACCGGCACTGGCACCTCGGGCACCTCGGGCACTGGCCGCTAATCGGTCTTTTTCGCCCAAAAGCGGAGCCCCACAACGAGGGCTCCGCGTTTGTGCTCGCCGGCGTAGTTTCATGCCGGCGTAATGTTATGCCGCGTTCGACAGCCGACCTGCCACAGGCAGGCTTGCGTCTCCTTCCCCTTCGTCCCTGCTTTTCATCCCTGCGTCTCCCCCGGCTTCTCTGTTCAGTTTTGCATTGTTCGCGCTGCCCTCCCCCGGCACCCAGGCGCTTGCCGCATGCGTCATCGTTTCCACTCTGTCAAACAGCGCACAGTGGATCCCGGGAAGTCCGTGACACAATAAAACCCAGCCCCCACCCCGTTTGTCGCGTCAATGTTTCGCGCCAATGCGACAGCGGCAAGCCATCGAATGAGGAATCCACCATGCCTACCATAAAAGTATTACCGAAGATCGTACTGACCGCCGCCTTCCTCGCCACCACGCTTGGGGCATGCACCAAAAAGGATTCCGGGATCGGCGGCGATGGCGACGCCGCCTCCGTGGAAGCCAGGACGCCGGGATCGGGAACGGGTTCCGCCGACGGCATCAGTGGCGGCACCGGGAATTCAGGCAACGCGGGCACCTCCGCGATCGAGTACAACACCAACATCACGCCGCGCACCGTCGGCAACAGCGAGAGCACGAAGGAAACCAGCCTGGGTGCATCCGGCGGCGCCAGCGGTGTCGACATGGTCGCTCCCGACAAGGCGGGCCCCGGCGCGCAAGGCACGACCGGCACAGCTGGCATGGGCGCCACCGGAACCGGCGGCTCGCCGCAGGCCGGCGCCACCGTGGTTGCGCCGCCGGGCGCCGAGACGGGCGCCGCCCGCGGCGTCGGCACCAAGGCGAGCGGGCACACCGGCGACACGACCGGCACCGGTCCGGCCTCGACCAAAACGGGCGCCGATCGATGATGGCTGCCCGGCGCGAGGACGCCGGGCGCGCAACATCAAGCGAAGCGCAAGGTAAAAATAGAGCCTGCTTGCGCAGGCTCTTTCGTCATCGGCAGGCCAGATCAGGCCAGATCGGCTCGGGTCAGACGCCTTCGGCCACCTTCGGCGCCGGCGTTTTCGCCAGCGGCACCGGTTTCGCCTGGCGACGGCCGGTGGCGTAACCGACGCCACGCATGACCAGGCGATACAGCAGGCGCACGAAGACCAGCGTCAGGATCGCTTCGACGAAGGTCATCAGGAAGGCCGGCAGCGCGGAATAACGCTCGGCGCTGCGCTGGAATTTCATCGCCATGCGTTCACGTGCGAACTCGATGCTGTCGTAGAAGGTCGGCACCACCAGCAGGGTCAGGAAGGTCGAGGTGATCGTGCCGCCGATAATGGCCACGGCCAGCGGCTGATAGAACTTGCCGTCCGGGCCCAGGGCCAGGGCCACCGGCAGCATGCCGGCGATCAGGGCGAAGGTCGTCATCAAAATCGGGCGCAGGCGCATGCGCCCCGCCTTCATCAGCGCGTCCTCGCGCCCGTAACCTTCCGCTTCCAGCGCGCGGGCGGCGTCGAGCAGCAGGATCGCGTTCTTCGCCACCAGGCCCATCAGCATGATGATACCGATCATGCTCATCAGGTTGAGGGTGCCGCCGGTCAGCAGCAGCGCCAGCACGACGCCGATCAGCGACAGTGGCAGCGACATCATCACGCCCAGCGGCGCGGTGAACGAGCCGAACTGCATCACCAGGATCAGGTACATCAGGCCAATACCGCCCAGCAATGCAGTGATCATCGCGCCGAACAGGTCGGCCTGGTCCTTGCCGGAGCCACCGAGCGCCAGGCCATAGCCCGGCGGGAAGTCGAAGGTCTTGGCCAGGGCCATCGCGTCCTGCGTCACTTCGCCGTTGGAACGGCCCTGGGCGTTGGCCGAAACGGTGATCACGCGCTTGCCATCCTTGTGCACGATTTCCGATGGGCCCTTGCCCATGCTGATGCGGGCGATCTGCTCGAGCGGCACCATGGTGTTGGTGCCGGCAATCGCGATCGGCAGGCGTTCGATATTCTCGATGTTGACGCGGTCTTCCGGATGCAGGCGCACCGCGACGTCGCGCGTTTCGCCGGTCGGATCGACCCAGTCGCCCACTTCGATGCCGGCAAAGGCCACCCGCAACGCGGTGGCGGCGTCGCTGACCGACACGCCCATCGAGTTCGCCAGGCCACGGTCGAGCTCGATCTGCAGCTCGTTCTTCGGGTCCTGCTGCGACAGCGTGACGTCGACCGCACCCGGCACCTGGCGCAGTTTCTCCATGTAGGCCGAGGTCAGCTCCATCAGCTTGCGCGAGTCGGCGCCGGTGAACTCGATCTGCACCGGCTTGCCGTTGCCGTTCAGGTCGTCGAGCACGGTGTACTCGGCGCCGACCAGGCCGGCGACCCTGGTCCGCAGCTCGGCCGCGATATCGGCGGCGCTGCGGTCGCGGGTATTGCGCTTGCCGATCTCGACATAAATCTGGCCGCCGTTCGGGCGCGCGACGACGTCGGTGGCACGGACCTCCTTCATCGCGAGCGCCAGCCCCTCCGCCTGCTGCATCTTCAGCTTGGCGTATTGCAGGCTCGACGAGGCCGGGGTACGCACTTCGATCATGATCTTGTTGCCGTCGCCCTTGGGCAGGAAGCTCGAGCCGCCGAAGAAGGACTGCAAGGCGATCGCGCCGGCGAAGCTGGCCACGGCAATCGCGCCCATCCAGCGGCGGTGGTGCAGTGCCCAGGCAATCACATTGCCGTAACGGGCCGCCTGGCGGTCGAACCAGTTGTTGAAGCGGCCCAGCACCTTCGAAATGCCCTTCTTCGGCGCATGGTGGTGGCCCGGAGGGTCGCCCCAGTAGGCCGACAGCATCGGGTCGAGGGTGAACGAAATGAAGAGCGACACCAGCACCGAGCAGGTCACGGTCAGCGCGAACGGACCGAACCATTCGCCCGACACGCCCGGCATGAAGGCCACCGGAATGAACACGGCCATGATCGAGAAGGTCGTCGAGGCCACGGCCATGCCGATTTCCGAGGTACCGACCAGCGCGGCGGTGCGGCGGTCGGCGCCCATCTCCATGTGGCGCACGATGTTTTCCCGCACCACGATGGCGTCGTCGATCAGCACGCCGATCGCCAGCGACAGCCCGAGCAGGGTCATGAAGTTCAGGGTGAAGCCGCACAGCCAGACCGCGATGAAGGCTGCCAACACCGAGGTCGGCAGCGACAGCGCGGTGATCAGGGTCGAGCGCCACGAGTTCAGGAAGGCATAGACCACGAACACGGTCAGCACCGCGCCGAAGATGAGCGATTCGATCACGTTGTTCAGGCTGCTTTGCGCTTCTTCGCCGCCGTCGCGGGTGACCGTCAGTTCGGTGCCCTTCGGCAGTTCCTTGTTGATCGCGGCTACTTCTTCGCGCACCCGCTTGGCGATCGACACGGTCGAGGCCTCGCGCGAGCGGACGATCTGGATGCCGACGTTCGGGTTGCCGCTGTGGATCGAGGCGCTGTCGATGTCGGCGAAGCCGTCGGCGATCTCGGCCACCTGGTTCAGGCGCACGATGGTATCGCCGCTGCGCTTGACGACGATCTGCGAAAAGTCTTCCGGACGCTCGATGCGGCCGATCAGGCGGATGCCCTTCTCGTCCATCTCGCCGCGCACCTTGCCGACCGGTGCATTGGTG
>JAQGLR010000026.1 GCA_028292765.1 Massilia sp.
TTTAAATTTGCATGGGCAACGATGCCCGGTGCACATTCGACCAAGAGAGGGTGTAACGGGAGGAAATCAAACGGGACCGCCAAAAAGGCGAGACGGGAAAGAAAGACCAACAATAACAACGGCTTGATGTAGTGCGAGACGGAAGATACAGGTTTTTTCCCGATTCACCTAATTATTTCGGGTTTATTTTATCCTTGTGCATTTGGCCGCTTTCCGGTAGGCGCCGGCATTGACTGTTATTATGGAGTAACCCGTTCTAAACGAATCTCGTGGAATCGGGGAATATAGAGGTTGTAGACATCATGAAAGAATACCGACTGGGCGGCTTCATACGCGACAATATGGAGACGATCCTGCAGGCATGGGAAGACTTTGCGCGCACCATCGAGCCGCCGGCACTGACCATGGATGACACCGATCTGCGCGACCACGCGCGCCAGATGCTGCTCGCCTTCGCCGACGACCTGGAAACGGCGCAGTCCGAGCCTGAGCGCGCCAACAAGTCGAAAGGCCTGGGCCAGCGCGGGAGCGACGACACGGCCGCCGAAACCCACGCCGAAGCGCGCCTGCTGTCCGGCTATACCGTGGTGCAGCTGGTCTCCGAATACCGCGCCCTGCGTTCGAGCGTGCTGACACTCTGGGCGCTTGACACCGGCGGCACCCGCAGTGCGCATATGGGTGACGTCACCCGCTTCAACGAGGCGGTCGACCAGGCCCTGGCCGAGTCGGTCGCACGTTACGAGTTCATGGTGAAGCAGTCGCAGAACATGTTCCTCGCGATCCTCGGCCACGACCTGCGCAATCCGCTGGGCACGGTCGTGACCGGGTCGAGCTTCCTGATGCAGGCGAACGATATCCCGCCGAAATACGTCCTCGTGGCGACCCGGATGTTCAACAGCGCCAAACGCATGAGCAAGCTGATCAACGACCTGATCGACTTCACCCGTACCCACCTGGGCCCCGGCATCCCGATCCGCGTCAAGCAGGGCAGCCTGGTCGCCCTGTGCGAAGAGGTGGTCAACGAACTGCGCACCTACCACCCCGAACAGCTGATCGAACTCCACGTCCCGCCGCAGCTGGACGCCATTTTCGACGAGGGCCGCATCGCCCAGGTGCTGTCTAACCTGATCGGCAACGCCATCCAGTACGGCGACGCGGACATGCCGGTCACGGTGCGGGTGGCGAGCTGCGATGGCGATATCGTCATTGCAGTGAACAACCGCGGCGCGGCCATCGCGTCCGACAAGCTGTCGAGCATTTTTGATCCGATGGTGCGCATTGCCGCCAGCGTCAACGCCGGCACCGACGACTATGTCGAGCGCACCAGCCTCGGCATCGGCCTGTTCATTTCGCGCGAAATCATCCATGCGCACGGAGGAACGATCAGCCTGGCGTCCACCGTCGCCGATGGCACCACCTTCACGCTGACGATGCCGCGCCTGCCAAAAGGATTCAATTCGGGCGCCAGCGCAAGCGGCGCCACCGGCTCGCAGGCGGGGGAGCCGCACGTCCCCCACCCGGGCCGGTCCCGGGAATGACCGGGGCGGCCGCTGGACCGGCGCCGGCCACTGGGGTTCGACCACGCAAAGTCCTGGTGGTGGACGACGAGTGCGACCTGGCCGACCTGGCGGAAGCTTTGCTATGCTGCCATGGGCTCGAGACGAGAGTGGCCTACGGCGCAAGCGACGCACTGCGGATCCTGGCAAGCGATCCCGGGATCGACGCCGTATTTTCCGATGTGATGATGCCCGGGATGACCGGGCTGCAACTGGCGGACGCGATCGGCTGCCTGTACCCGTCGGTCAGGATCGTGCTGACGTCCGGCTTCACGGCGCCGGCATTATTCGCCGGTCACCGGTCTTACCCGTATGCGGCCAAGCCCTACTGCATCGAAACGGTCATCAAGCTGCTGAGCAGCTAGAGCAGCTAGAGCAGCCAGGGCCGGCGCCGGCCAGCGGCGTCCGGGGGGCAAGTACTTAGTGGCCCACGCTCTTCGAGAACAGGTTGATCACCAGCACTCCCGCAATGATCAGTCCCAGCCCGATCAGCGCCGGCAGGTCCAGGCGCTGCCTGTACACCACCCAGCTCACCACCGAAATCAGGACGATCCCGACGCCCGACCAGATTGCATACGCGATCCCGGTCGGCAGCACCCGCAGGCTGAAGGTCAGCAGGTAGAACGAGGCGGCGTAGCAGGCGACCGTGAGCACGCTCGGCCACAGCCGGGTGAAATTGTCGGTCGCCTTCAGGGCCGTGGTGGCGATGACCTCGACAACGATGGCAAGGCCGAGGAACAGGTAGCTTTGGGTGAGGGTCATGGTAGTCAGGGAATAAAAAAGCGGCCCATGGGCCGCTTCGGATGAAACAGGCAGGCTTTACCCTTCGCGCTGCCAGACTTGCGAACGGCCGAACATCGGCGCGCCGATGTAGCCGCGCACTTCCAGGCGCTGGCCGCCGTCGCGCAGCGTCGCCTTGCTCTTGTAGACCTTTCCCTTGGCCGGGTCGAGGATCTCGCCGCCGGTGTACTCGTCGCCGTCCTTTTTCAGGCCCGAGACGATGGTCATGCCGATCAGCGGCTGGTCCTTGCGCGAGTCGCTGCACTCGGTGCATTTCGGGTTCTGGTCTTCGTGCGGGCCGCGGAACAGCTTCTCGATCTTGCCTTGCAGGGCGCCGTTTTCTTCGGTGATGCGCACCAGCGCTTTCGGCTTGCCGGTTTCGTCGTCGATGGTCTTCCACGTGCCGACCGGCGACGTGTTCTGGGCCCAGGCGGCGGAAGTGAGGAGCAGGGTGGCGAGCAGGCCGGCTTTGATCATGGGGCGCATGGTGTGTCTCCGTTGTTGTGGTTTCGCTGGAGGCAGTGTAGCAAACTGTGCACGCAACCTGTCGATAAAAGGGTTGCAGGATGTTTCAGGCGCCCGGCAGTTCATGCCCGACCATCAGGCGGTGGCCATCGACGGTGCGCAGGCCGAACTCGCGCGTGT
>JAQGLR010000031.1 GCA_028292765.1 Massilia sp.
TTTAAATGCGCCATATTATTTCTGTCTTGCTGGAAAATGAAGCCGGTGCGCTGTCGCGCGTGGTCGGCCTGTTCTCGGCCCGCGGCTACAACATCGAAACGCTGACCGTGGCGCCGACCGAAGACGCGACCCTGTCGCGGATGACCATCGTCACCAGCGGCTCCGACGACATCATCGAGCAGATCACCAAGCACCTGAACCGGCTGATCGAAGTGGTCAAGGTCGTCGACCTCACCGAAGGTTCGCACATCGAGCGCGAGCTCATGCTGATCAAGGTGAGGGCGGTCGGCAAGGAGCGTGAAGAGATCAAGCGCACCGCCGACATCTTCCGCGGCCGCATCATCGACGTGACCGAGAAGACCTACACGATCGAACTGACCGGCGCCAAGACCAAGCTCGACGCCTTCATCGATGCCATCGACCGCACCTCCATTCTGGAGACCGTCCGTACCGGCGGCTCCGGCATCGGCCGCGGCGAACGCATCTTAAGGGTGTGATCGAGGCTCTGCCTCGATCACGTGACATTCGTAGGGTGGGCACTCCGTGCCCACGCGGAACGATGAGCAGCCTGCGGCTCAACAAATGAACAGCCAATAACTCTGGCCCAGCAAATAACTCCAAAACATATAGGACAAGACCATGAAAGTTTTCTACGACAAAGACTGCGACCTCTCCCTCATCAAGGGCAAGAACGTCGCCATCATCGGCTACGGCTCGCAGGGCCACGCGCACGCCCAGAACCTGAACGAGTCCGGCGTGAACGTCACCGTCGGCCTGCGCCGCGGCGGCGCTTCCTGGAACAAGGTCGAGCAGGCCGGCCTGAAGGTGGCCGAGGTCGATGAGGCGGTCAAGAACGCCGACATCATCATGATCCTGCTGCCGGACGAAAACATCGCCCAGGTCTACAAGGAAAACGTCGAGCCGAACGCGAAGCAGGGCGCCGTACTCGCCTTTGCCCACGGCTTCAACGTCCACTACGGCCAGGTCGTGCCGCGCGCCGACCTCGACGTCATCATGATCGCGCCAAAGGCGCCCGGCCACACCGTGCGCAACACGTATAAACAGGGCGGCGGCGTGCCGCACCTGGTCGCGGTGTACCAGGATAAATCCGGCGCCGCGCGCGACATCGCGCTGTCGTATGCGATGGCCAACGGCGGCGGCCGCGCCGGCATCATCGAAACCAATTTCCGCGAAGAGACCGAGACCGACCTGTTCGGCGAGCAGGCCGTGCTCTGCGGCGGCGCCGTCGAACTGATCAAGGCCGGCTTCGAGACCCTGACCGAAGCGGGCTATGCGCCCGAGATGGCCTATTTCGAGTGCCTGCACGAGCTGAAACTGATCGTCGACCTGATCTACGAGGGCGGCATCGCCAACATGAACTACTCGATCTCGAACAACGCCGAATACGGCGAGTACGTCACCGGACCGAAAGTCGTCACCTCGGCGACCAAGGACGCGATGCGCCAGTGCCTGAAGGACATCCAGACCGGCGAATACGCGAAGAGCTTCATCCTCGAGAACAAGGCCGGCGCACCGACCCTGATCTCGCGCCGCCGCCTGACCGCCGAGCACCCGATCGAGGAAGTCGGCGCCAAACTGCGCGCGATGATGCCGTGGATCGCCAAGAACAAGCTGGTGGATCAGTCGAAGAACTAAGCATGGGAAGGGACACGCAGCCTCCAGCTCGACCGTATTGCAACTTTCCATTACAAAAACACGATGGAAGTTGCTTTGACGGTAACGTATAAGTAAAGTCGTTTTACTTAACCTGGAGAAAAACATGTCCCTTCCAAGAATGTTCCTGATCGCCGGCCTGGTGCTGGCGGCCCATGCAAACGCCAGGGCGCAAGCGCAAACCGTCGCTGCGCCGGCAACCACGGGCACCCTGGTGATCGTCCCGGCCAACGGCGAAGTGCGCCACGCCAACGACCAGGCGATCGTCACATTCGCAGTGGAAGAACACGACAAGGACAAGAACGCGGCCGCCGCGCGCGTGAACCGCAAGATGAAGGAGGGCACCGAGATCGTGCGCCGTGCCGATCCGAAGGCTGAGTTGAAGACGCAGGGCTATTTCACCTATCCGGTGTACCCGGAACCGCCGGTGCAGCCGCTGCCGGCCAGCCGCACGCCGGTACGGCAAGTGCCGATCGGCTGGCGTGTCGGGCAATACCTGGAGGTGAAGACGACCAACCTGGCCGAGCTGCCAAAGACCGCAGCTGCCGCCCAGAAAATCCTGTCGATCAATAACATCAGCTTTGGACTCAGCCCGGCAACGGAAAAACGTCTTGACGACCAGCGCATTGCGGAAACCTATCGCAACCTGAACGAGCGGATTGCGTCGATCGCGCGCGCGATGGGACGCCGGCCGTCGGACGCCGTGCTCGATACGGTCGATTTCGAAGGGTCTGGCAATTATGCCGGCCGGCCGGAAATGCAAATGGTCACGGTGAGCGGCTCGCGCATCAGGGCGAGCGGCGAGATGCCGGAACCGAGTTTTGAACCGGGGGAGACGACGCTGCAGATGCGGCTGGTTGGAAAAGTGAAGTTCAAGTAACAGTATCCGTTCGCTAACATGCTGTTTCCGCCTTTATAATGCGGTAACAGCCGAACGGCACATTTATTTGAATACGGAACTTTATGCCAACCTTCCCACGACGCAAGAAAAATGGCGGAGCGCCCCGGGCGCCACGATTCTCCCGCCTGAAGCGCTTCGGCCGCCGGGCCGAGGACAAGGGCGTGCCGCGCGGACGCGGCATTTACCTGCTGCCGAACGCGTTCACGACCGGGGCCTTGTTCTGCGGTTTCTACGCGATCGTGATGGCGATGAACCAGCGCTTCGAGCACGCCTGCTGGGCCGTGTTCATCGCGATGGTGCTCGATGGGCTCGATGGACGGATCGCGCGCCTGACCAACACGCAGTCCGAGTTCGGCGCGCAGTACGACAGTTTGTCGGACATGGGGTCCTTCGGGGCGGCGCCGGCGCTGGTGATTTATGAATGGTCCTTGCGCGGGTTGGGCAAGCTGGGCTGGATCGCGGCGTTTGTCTACTGCGCCGGCGCGGCGCTCCGGCTGGCGCGCTTCAACACCAACATCGAGGTGGTGGACAAGCGCTTCTTCCAGGGCTTGCCCAGCCCGGCGGCGGCGGCGCTGGTGGTCGGCTTCATCATGATGATGACCGACCCTGACATCAACGTCAGCTCGCGCCAGGTGGATTGGGTGTCGTGGTGCCTGGCGGTGTTCGCCGGCCTGACGATGGTGTCGAACGTGCCGTTTTATAGTTTCAAGGACGTGAATTTCCGCAAGTCGGTACCGTTCATCGTGGTGTTCCTGATTGCCCTCGGCTTCGCGCTGGTGGCGATCGACCCACCGAAAGTGTTGTGGCCGATTTTTGTAGTGTACGGATTGTCGGGGTATGTGGTGTTTGCGATCCAGCGCGCCAAGGGCAAGCGGGTTTCCATCATCCCGACCGACGATCCGATCGACGAATCCGAGCGCCGCTGAGGCCTGACAGGCCAGGCGGCGCTCATTAACAAGCGCTGACTGGAGCTGTCATGTTCGACCCTAACCGCCTCATTATTTTCGATACCACCCTGCGCGACGGCGAGCAATCGCCCGGCGCCTCGATGACCAAGGACGAAAAGGTGCGCATCGCGCGCCAGCTGGAGCGGCTACGGGTGGACGTCATCGAGGCCGGCTTCGCCGCCGCCTCGATCGGCGACTTCGAGGCCATCCGCGCCATCTCGCTGGTGGTGCGCGACTCGACCATCTGCTCGCTCTCGCGCGCCAACGACCGCGACATCGCGCGCGCCGCCGAAGCGCTGGCGCCCGCTGCCCGCAAACGCATCCACACCTTCATCGCCACTTCGCCGCTGCACATGAAGATGAAGCTGCGCATGGAGCCGGAGCAGGTGCTGGAGCAGGCGATACAGGCGATCCGCTACGCCCGCAACCACACCGACGACATCGAATTCTCGCCGGAAGACGGCAGCCGCTCGGAAGAGGATTTCCTCTGCCGCGTGCTCGAAGCCGTGATCGCCGAAGGCGCCACCACCATCAACTTCCCCGATACGGTCGGCTACGCGACGCCCGAAGTCTTCGGCGAAACCATCCGCCGCCTGCGCGAGCGCGTACCGAATTCCGACAAGGCCGTCTGGTCGGTGCACTGCCATAACGACCTGGGCCTGGCGGTGGCCAATTCGCTCGCCGGCGTGGCGATCGGCGGCGCGCGCCAGATCGAATGCACGATCAACGGCCTGGGCGAGCGCGCCGGCAACACGGCCCTCGAAGAGGTCGTGATGGCGCTGCGCACCCGCGCCGACTATTACAAGCTTACCTGCGGCATCGACACGACGCAGATCGTGCCGGCCTCGAAAATGGTGTCGCAGATCACCGGTTTTGCGGTGCAGCCGAACAAGGCGGTGGTGGGCGCGAACGCATTCGCCCACGCCTCGGGCATCCACCAGGACGGCATCCTGAAGGCGCGCGAAACCTACGAAATCATGCGCGCCGAAGACGTCGGCTGGCACGCCAACAAGATCGTGCTGGGCAAGCTGTCCGGCCGCAACGCCTTCAAGGCGCGCCTGGAGGAACTCGGCATCGCCCTGGAATCGGAAGCCGAGGTCAATGACGCCTTTACCCGCTTCAAGGAGCTGGCCGACCGCAAGAGCGAGATTTTTGACGAGGACATCATGGCGCTGGTCTCGGCCGCCGACCACGCGCAGGAGGGCGAATACTTCCGTTTCGTGTCGCTGGCGCAGCGTTCGGAAACCGGCCAGTTGCCGCATGCGCGGGTCGTGTTCGCGATCGACGGGCAGGAGCACGCCTGCGAAGGCAGCGGCGACGGCCCGGTCGACGCCACGGTGAACGCCATCGAGAGCCATGCGAAGTCCGGCGCCGAACTGATCCTTTTCTCGATCAACGCGATCAGTTACGGCACCGATTCGCAGGGCGAGGTGACGATGCGGCTGTCGCGCCAGGGGCGGATCGTGAATGGCGTCGGCGCCGATCCGGACATCGTCGTGGCCTCGGCCAAGGCATATTTGTCGGGGCTGAACAAGCTGCACTCGAAGGTGGAGCGGGCCCATCCGCAGTTGTGATCAGTTCCACTTCTGGAAAGTCGCCGGCTGCTCGTCCTCATCGCAGTTGGTGAGCTTCGGCGGGATCCCGTCGCGCATCGTGTCGCGGCCGTCCGGTCCGTGATTCGATTCGTAGGTGACGCAGTAGGTGCCCATGGCCGTGGTCACGCGGTAGCGCCGCCGGCCATAGCCGCCCGGATCGAGGATTTCCTCGGTCTTCGGCGCCTGGTACCACTTGTCGGGGGCCAGTTCGCCCGCCCGGGCGATGCCGCGCTCCAGCTTCATCTGGGCCGTGACGATCGGCGCCTGGATGCCGCGCCGCGGGTTTTCCTTGCGCAGGGCACTGTCGATGCCGCCGGCGGCGGCTTTGGCCCGCGCGAGCAGGTCGGCGGCCGAGGGCTTAGTGCTTGGCTCGGCCAAGGGCGTGGTGCTGGCTGCGGGCGACTCGGGCGGGGGCGCCGCCTCTTGCGCCTGCGGCGCAGCGTGCCGGCGTGCGGGAGCGGGCGCCTGCGAGGGCAGGGCCGGCACCGGCGGCGGACGGTCGAACGCCTCCGGCAGGGGCAGCACGCGCACGAACTGCATCGCGGGCGGCGTATCGTCCCGGAGCAGGGCCGGCCGCGACGCCTGCCACAGCACGACGAGCAGGACGTGCACCGCCAGCGAGATCCCGATCGCGGTGAGGTGACGCGGCGGCTGCAGGGACAGGGGCGGCTGTGCGATATCCATATCGCAACAGTATATTGCCCGTTGTTACTTTTGGGTCATTAATCGCATATGCATGACCCTACGAACCCGCCTCAAAACGGATTGCGGTCCTTCGGCTCGAACAAGGGATCCGGCCCATTGAGCATCTGCCGCACCACCCCTTGCTGGTCGAAATGCACATGCATCAGCGAATTCCACACGCCCGCTTCCTTGTAGCGGTAGGACCAGACTTCGTAATTGCGCTGGGCAACGCGCGAGCGTTCGGCCGGGCGCCCGATGGTGCGCAGCACGTCTTCTTTCGTAGCCTGGTCGATCTTGATCCTGGCGAAGGTCTCGCCCTTGAGCACCTGCTCGTACGACACCAGCCGTCCGTCCGCCCCGATGCGCGCCATGTAGGTGTACTGGCCCATCGGCCCGGTCGCATACTCGAGGGCCTGGCCATCGGGTGCCGGATACACAGCCGTCGGCTGCCCCATCTTCGCCGTCACGGCGGCGACCGGATCGCCCACGAGCGGGGCCTGGCGAAACAGCGGGCCGGCGCAGCCGGCCAGGGCCACGGCTGAGCAGATCGTTGCCACTTTCATCATCTTGTTCACGGAACACCTCCCTAAAACCCCATGATGCGCCAGCCAGGGCCAGCAAACGCTGGTGACGCCAACTGTTTTCGCATATACTGGCGGGTCTGTTCGTGAGGGCAGGGTTTTTTAATCAAATCACGGTGCGCTGGGTTACGACTCTTGCACCGCATGTGAAAGGTAACATCATGTCCGTAGAAAACATCAACAAGTCGGCAATCATCGCCGACAACGCACGTGGCCAGAACGATACCGGTTCGCCGGAAGTCCAGGTTGCGCTGCTGACCGCACGCATCAACGAACTGAACGGCCACTTCAAAGCCCACCAGAAAGACCACCACTCGCGCCGCGGCCTGATCATGATGGTCAACCGTCGCAAGAGCCTGCTGTCTTACCTGAAGAGCA
>JAQGLR010000079.1 GCA_028292765.1 Massilia sp.
TCTCGCTGGGCATGAAGCAGTGCAAGGCGAACCCATGGGACGACTTCGGCATGACCCACAAGAAGGGCGACAAGGTCAAGGGTTCGATCAAGTCGATCACCGACTTCGGCGTCTTCATCGGCCTGCCGGGCAACATCGATGGCCTGGTCCACCTGTCGGACCTGTCCTGGACCGAAGCCGGCGAAGAAGCCGTGCGTCGCTTCAAGAAGGGCGATGAGCTGGAAGCCGTCGTTCTGGCAATCGACGTCGAGCGCGAGCGTGTTTCGCTGGGCGTCAAGCAGCTCGAAGGCGACCCGTTCAACAACTTCGCAGCCATGAACGACAAGGGCTCGCTGGTTACCGGTACGGTCAAGTCGGTTGAGCCGAAAGGCGCCGTGATCTCGCTGAGCGAAGAAGTCGAAGGCTACCTGCGCGCTTCGGAAATCGCACGTGACCGCGTCGAAGATGCTGGCACCCACCTGAAGGTCGGCGACAAGGTCGAAGCACTGGTCATCAACATCGACCGCAAGGCTCGCAGCATCCAGCTGTCGATCAAGGCGAAAGACAATGTCGAGACCCAGGAAGCGATGAGCAAGCTGTCGAACTCGAGCGACAACAGCGCAGCGACCGGCACCACCAGCCTGGGCGCACTGCTGAAGGCCAAGTTCGACAACAAGAACTAATTAGTTCCGCTTGAGGCGAACAGATGACCAAGTCCGAGCTGATTGCACGACTGGCTGAGCGTTATTCCCAGCTGGTCGCCAAGGATGCCGAGTATGCTGTCAAGACCATCCTCGACGCGATGACGAACGCCCTGGCGACCGGCCAGCGCATCGAGATCCGTGGTTTCGGCAGCTTTGCACTCAACAGCCGTCCGCCCCGCATCGGCCGCAACCCGAAGTCCGGCGACAAGGTGATGGTGCCCGAAAAACGGGTGCCGCACTTCAAGCCCGGCAAGCAGTTGCGCGAGCGGGTCGACGCGATGGTCGGGCAACCGATCATCGAAGACTGAAGTCGTCTGCCAGCGCGCAGGCAACAGAAACGGCATCCGCGAGGATGCCGTTTTTTTTGTGGGGTGGGCACCCCGTGCCCACGCGGAACTGCGCATATTGTTGGCGTGGTTCGTGCGGACCCGGTCGCCTCCAGATCTGCTTCCCGGCTGCGCGTTTGTCCCACCAACGCTGCGCAAGCTTCCGCGTGGGCACGGGGGTGCCCACCCTACGACTTTGAAATAAACTTGCAGATATGCGACACTGCGCCTTTGCATCCCCACCGCCAGGCCCACCTGATGAAATTTGTCTCCACGATCGCGGGATTTATCCTCTTCGTCCTGTTTTTCGGCTTCGCGCTGAAGAATACGCAGGAAGTCGACCTGAACTTTTTCCTCGGTTACGAACTGCGCGGCCCGCTCGTGCTGATGCTGCTGGCCTTTTTCATTGCCGGCGCCGCCCTCGGCATCCTGGCCCTGGCGCCGACGGTGTTCCGCCACCGCCGCGAAGCGTCGCAGCACAAGAACACCGTCCAGGCGCTGCAAAGCGCCGCCGGCACCGGCGTGGCCCAGCCTGTAGCGGACGCGGTCCCGCTCAGCCCGCGCTAATTAATAAACAATAAGAACTCCATGGAATTTGAAATCTGGTGGCTGCTCGCCGTCCCCGTCTTCTTTGGCCTCGGCTGGATCGCCGCCCGGGTCGACATCAAGCAACTCCTGTCCGAATCGCGCACCCTGCCGCGGGCCTATTTCAAGGGCCTGAACCTGCTGCTCAACGACCAGCCCGATAAGGCGATCGACGCCTTCATCGAGATCGTCACGCTCGACCCGGAAACGGCCGACATGCACTTTGCACTCGGCAACCTGTTCCGTCGCCGCGGCGAGATCGAACGCGCCATCCGCGTCCACCAGAACCTGCTGGCGCGGCCCGACCTGCCGCTCGAACAGCGCACCCAGGCCCAGTACGAACTCGGCATGGACTACCTGAAAGCGGGCCTGCTCGACCGCGCCGAGGAAACCTTCAATGGCCTGGTCGACAGTTCCTACAGCGTGCAGGCACGCCGTTCGCTGCTGGAGATTTACCAGCGCGAAAAGGAGTGGAGCCGCGCCATCGAGGCGGCGACCGGCCTGCAGGCTTCCGGTGCCGGCGCACGCCAAAAGGAAATTGCCCAGTTCTATTGCGAGCTGGCGGAGGACGCGCTCGTGCGCAGCGACCTGGGCGACGCCATGGTGCTGCTGGAGAAGGCGCTGCACGCCGACCGCAACAGCGTGCGCGCCACCGTGCTGGTCGGCGACGTGCTGCTGGGCCAGGGCGACCCCGAGGCTGCCATCACGACCTGGAAGCGGGTCGAACAGCAAAGCGTGCCGCACGTGGCCCTGGTGGCCGGGCGCCTGATGGATGGCTACCGCCGCGTCGGCCGGCCCCAGGAAGGCGTCAACCTCTTGCGTTCCTACCTGGCGGAAGCGTCATCCATTGACCTGATCGACGTTGTCTTCAAGGCCGTGATTGAACTCGACGGCGTCGACGCTGCCAAACAACTGGTGATCGACGAGTTGCGCCGCAACCCAACTTTGCTGGGCCTGGATAAATTGCTTGAGGCGCGCCTGATGGACGCCCCGCCCCACATCTGGGAAGAGTTGTCGATGGTGAAGAACCTGATCCACGGCTATACGGCAAAGCTGGCGCGCTACCAGTGCGGCCAGTGCGGCTTCAAGGCCCGCCAGTACTACTGGCAATGCCCAGGCTGCAACAACTGGGAAACCTATCCGCCGCGCCGTACGGAAGAACTCAACGTCATGAACTGACGCGTTTTGGTCCAAACCTTGCAATGAAGACCTGGCATCGATATGAGCACTGATACCCCAAGCCGCCTCCTCTCGGGCGCAGACTATCTCCGCACCGCCGCCCCGCGGCTCGACAACGTACGCATGCTGGTGGTCGGCGACGTGATGCTCGACCGCTACTGGTTCGGCGAGGTCTCGCGCATCTCCCCGGAGGCGCCGGTGCCGGTGGTACGGATCGAACGGCGCGAGGAGCGCCTGGGGGGCGCCGCCAACGTCGCCCGCAACGCGGCCGCGCTGGGCGCGCACAGCGGCCTGCTGGGCGTGGTCGGGGCCGATGAGGCCGGCGCCTCGGTCGAAGCGCTGCTGCGCGACTCGAGCATCCACAGCTACCTCAAGCGCGACGAGGCGATCTCCACCATCATCAAGCTGCGCGTCATCGGCCGCCAGCAGCAGATGGTGCGCATCGACTTCGAGGACGCGCCCACCGAAACGGTGTTGCGCGACAAGCTGACCCAGTTCCGCGCGCTGCTCCCGAACTACGACGTGCTGATCTTCTCCGACTACAACAAGGGCAGCCTCGTCAACGTGGCCGAAATGATCGGCGCCGCACGCGAAGCCGGCAAGGTGGTGATGGTCGACCCGAAGGGCGACGATTTCTCGCCTTATGCGGGCGCCAGCATCCTCACGCCCAACAAGTCCGAACTGCGGCGCGTGGTCGGCAACTGGAAGACCGAAGAACAGCTGACCGCGAAGGCGCAGGCGCTGCGGGTCGAGTTGGGCCTGGAAGCCCTGCTGCTGACGCGTTCGGAAGAGGGCATGAGCCTGTACACCGCAAACGAAGTGCTGCACGTGCACGCCGACGCACGCGAGGTGTTCGACGTGTCGGGCGCCGGCGACACCGTGATTGCCACCATGGCCGCCATGCTCGGCGCCGGCGCGCCCCTGGATGTGGCGCTGGCGACGGCGAACCGGGCAGGGGGGATCGTGGTGGGCAAGCTTGGCACCGCCACCGTCACGCGCGAGGAATTGTTTCCGGGGTAGCGTGGGCACCCCCGTGCCCCCGCGCAAGCTTCACATCAACAGCACCTCCCCATCCTCCGGTATCACCAGCCGGCTCGCCGCCGGATACGCCTCGGCGCCATTGAAGCTGCGGCAAAACACCGTCTCGTTCGCATAATTCCTCAACTCCTCGCTTGCCGCGAGCGTGGCCACGACCTGGTCGCCATCGACCAGCGTCACGGCCGCGTCGCGCATGCGGCTGCACACCGACACGCTGAGCTTGCGCGTCACGGCCCATACCACCGGCTTCTGATACCACGGCAACAGCCTGCCGACGGCGCCGCGTGCGTCTTCCAGCAGGCTGCGGACGCCGCCGATGGTCCAGCCATCGGGCGCGAGCAGGGGCACCAGCACCAGGTTGACCGAGAGGTCTTCCTTGCGTTTATTGATGAGGAAGTGCCCTTTTTCAATCGCAACCCGGTCGACGACCGGCACCACGAAGACCCCGCTGCGTTCCGGCCGCACCGGCACGGTATCGCGTTCGCCTTCCAGCCAGATTTCGAGGTCGTCGGTACGCACCTCTTGCCGCGTTGCGCGCAGTTGCACGGCCAGCGCCGCGCGCCCGCCGAGCGCCTGCTGCACCGCCTTGGCCATCGGGTAGAACAGGTCGGCGTAAGGCAGGAGCCGCGTGCGCGCGCCGGTCACCTCGACCTTCTGCATCGTTTCGCCCGGCGCATCGGCACAGGCCGGGTTCGCAGCCAGCACCTGGGAGAAAACAAGCACTGCGAAAAGGTAGGGGCTGTGAGCTCGGCGCATGGCGGGCTGGGATCGCATCGGATGGAGTGTCATCCTTTCATGCTTTTGCGAAAAGCTCAACATTTCCAGCGGCGCGTGTCGGTTTCCCCGCACAGTCTTGCTTGATCCCGCTCAAACGTGCAGCGTCAACAAGCTCTGCCATGAAGCGTTAAGCGCAGGTGGCCGGCATCCGCCGCCCACTTCCCGAACATGGAGAGATTCGATGATCAAGAAACTGATGCTTGCCGTTGCCATGCTGGTCGCCTCGACCGGCTTCGCTTTTGCCCAGGTCGACATCAACAAGGCCGACGCCGCCGCGCTCGACAGCGTGAAAGGCGTCGGCCCGAGCATGTCGAAAGCGATCATGGACGAGCGCAGCAAGGGCGAGTTCAAGGACTGGGCCGACTTCCAGAAACGCGTCAAGGGCGTCGGCGACAAGAAGGCGGCCAAACTGTCCGAAGCCGGCCTGCAGGTGAACGGCAAGGGCAAGGAAGGCGCGGTCGTCGCCAAGGCGGAAAGCAAGCCGGCCAAGGCGGCCGCCAAGGAGGCGAAGGAGGCGAAGGCCAAGCCTGCCGACACCAAGGCCGCGATGTAAGCTAGCCAGACAGGAAATGGCCGGCCGTCACGTATATTCGTGCCGGCCGCCCCCGCCGAAACGCACCGAAAGGAATTTTTGCACGTAAATACTGCTGGCGACGGGGTATGCATGAGAAGATATGCTGCTTGATTGAAGCGCAACGATTTCAGGGAATTTTCATGCCTCATGTCCGCCTCACCCCCGGCCTCACCGCCGGCATCATCGCCGCATTGTTCGCCACCGGTGCCTGCGCTGCACCTGCAAGTCCTGACGTAAGCCGCCGCCAGCCGCAGATCGACAAGATCGTCGCCGAGATTTCGCCCAAGCGCATCGAGGCCTACGTGCGCAAGCTGGTCAGCTTCGAGACGCGCCACACGATGTCCGACACCGTGTCCGACACCACCGGCATCGGCGCCGCGCGCCGCTGGATCAAGGCCGAGCTCGAGCGCTGCGGCGCCGGCACCGCCCTGCAAGTCGCCTACGACAGCCACGTCGCCCCGGTCTCGGCGCGCATTTCGCGCCCGACCGAAATCGTCAACGTGGTCGCCACGCTGCCCGGCACGCAGGATGCGTCGAAAGAGCGCCTGTACGTCGTCAGCGGCCACTATGATTCGCGCAATACCGACGTGATGGACGCGACCGGCAAGTCGCCGGGCGCGAACGACGACGCCTCGGGCACCGCCGCCGTGATGGAAATGGCGTGCGTGATGGCCAAGCACAAGTTCGACGCCACGCTCGTCTTCATGGCCGTTGCCGCCGAAGAGCAGGGCCTTCTGGGTGCGGGCCACTGGGCGAAACAGGCGCGTGCAAAAAACCTGAACGTGGCCGGCATGTTCACCAACGACATCATCGGCAGCTCGCGCGCCGACGACGGCCGCGTCGACAACAAGCAGGTGCGCCTGTTCGCGCAAAGCGTCCCGGCCACGAAGGAAATGAGCGAGGCCGTGCGCGCCCTGCTGGCCACCGGCGGCGAGAACGATTCGATCTCGCGCCAGCTCGCGCGCCACACCAAGGAGCAGGGCGAGCGCTACGTGAAGGGCTTCAAGGTCAGCGTGATCCACCGCCACGACCGCTACCTGCGCGGCGGCGACCACATGCCCTTCCTGGAGCAGGGTTATGCCGCGCTGCGCTTCACCGAGCCGAACGAGGACTTCGCGCACCAGCACCAGAACCTGCGCACCGAAGACGGCAAGGTGTATGGCGACCTGATCGAGTTCGTCGATTTCGATTACACCGCCAAGGTGGCGAAGGTGAACGCGGCCACCCTGGCATCGCTGGCCCTGGCCCCGGCCGCGCCGCAGCAGGTCAAGGTACGCACCGACAAGCTGACCAACGACACGACGCTGGTGTGGCAGGCGAATGGCGAACCGGACGTCGGCGGCTACCGCGTGGTCTGGCGCGAAACCACTGCGGCCGGCTGGCAGGGTTCCAAGTTCGTCGGCAATGTCAACGAGGCCACCATCAAGCTGTCGAAGGACAATTACTTCTTCGGCGTGCAGGCGGTGGACAAGGATGGCAACGTGAGCGTGGCGACGTATCCGCTGCCGCTGCGGTAGTTGCTTTTCGCAGGGAGGACGGCTCGCCGTCCTCATACGTCCAATTGCTTCTCGGATTAAAATGGCAGATTAAAGAACTGCAAGAGAGCAACCATGGCCTACAAGACCATCGAAGATACGATCGGCAATACCCCGCTGGTGCAGCTGGTGCGCTTGCCCGGCGCGGATGCCGCTGCGCGCAACAACATCATTCTCGGTAAACTCGAAGGCAACAATCCGGCCGGTTCGGTGAAGGACCGCGCCGCGATGTCGATGCTCAAGCATGCCGAAGAGCGCGGCCAGATCAAGCCGGGCGACACCATCATCGAGGCCACTTCGGGCAACACCGGCATTGCGCTGGCCATGGCCGCCGCCATTCGCGGGTACAAGATGCTCCTGCTCATGCCCGACAACCTGTCGATCGAGCGGCGCCAGAGCATGGCGGCGTATGGCGCCCAGATCGTGCTGACGCCAAAGACGGGCGGCATGGAATATGCGCGCGACATGGCCGAGCAGATGCAAAAGGAAGGCAAGGGGATCATCCTCGACCAGTTCGCCAACCAGGACAATCCGCGCGCCCACTATGAAGGCACCGGCCCGGAAATCTGGCGCGACACGGATGGACGCATTACCCATTTCGTCAGCGCCATGGGCACCACCGGCACCATCATGGGCGTGTCGCGCTACCTCAAGGAACAGAACGGGGCGATCCGGATCGTCGGCGCCCAGCCGGAGGAAGGCTCGTCGATCCCGGGCATCCGCAAATGGCCGCAGGCTTACCTGCCGAAGATTTACGACAAGGCGCGCGTGGACCAGGTGGAAAACGTCAGCCAGGCAGCCGCCGAGCACATGGCGCGCCGGCTGGCGATGGAGGAGGGCATCTTCTGCGGCATTTCGGCCGCCGGCGCCTGCGAAGTGGCGCTACGCGTTGCGCAGACCGTGGAGAACGCGACGATCGTGTTCGTCGTCTGCGACCGCGGCGACCGTTACCTGTCGACGGGCGTGTTTCCCGCCTGAGGGGGCAGGAGTAGATGGAAGAATAAAAAAAACGGGGCAAGCCCCGTTTTTTTTCGATCCGAACCCCGGCGCCAGGCCGAAGCGGATGGCGCGAGGTGGATGGCGATTACTCGCCGCTGGCGGAAGGCGATGCGCCTTCTTTCGGCTTGAACTGCTTGTCGCTGATGCGGAACTTGTTGCGGCGGTCGCCCATCAGGTAACGCAGGTCGCGAATCGACAGGTCGCTCACTTCATGCATGCGGATCAGGAGCGATGCGCCGACCGGCAGGCGGTGGTGGCGGATCTTCGAGATGACCGGCGGTGCCACTTCCAGCGCACGCGACAGTGCTGCGTCGTTCTTCAGGCGCAGGTTCTCGATCAGGGTGTCCAGCAGACGGTTCGGGTTGTATTGCAACAGTTCATCCGACTCCGCATCGCTGTTCATATCAATGCCGACTTGGTTTGTCATGATCTCAAAAATTCCTATGTGGGTTACGGAAAGTCGCTAGCGGCGTTTCGATTCCGGAAGTTCTTTCGAAAAAATCTACTCAATTGTACAACTATTTCAAGCTTAAGTACTTATGAGCAATAGATTTCGGTGCGAAGCCTAGGCTCTGTTGTCTAATCGCAACAATAGCCGCATTGCAATTCTCTCACAAACTCACGGAAAAAATAATTGTTTTTTCGTTAAACTGAAGTTTAAGGGAAACACGTGTTGCGCGCCGCACGTTTCAGAATGATATGCCTGATTGATAAGGTAATGGGGGGTATGCCGAGCCTTTGAATGTTTCCATGGAGTACAGAAAACCGGGCTGGACGCGATACACCGGGGGAGTACCCGGTGCTGGATGTGTTGCAGTGCGGCAGAGGCTGCTTTTTGGAGTTACATGCTGTTACAAGTTTCCCGCTCTACAATCCCTGCAACAGGCGTGCTGCGCGCACCGCGCGGCCGAGGTCGATCACCGACATCGCGTAGAAGTAACTCCGGTTGTACTTGGTGATGGCGAAGAAATTATCGTTCGCTACCCAGTATTCGGTCGGATCGGCGCCGTTCTGCAGGTCAACCAGGCCGTACAGCCGGTCCGCCGTGAGCGGCGTCGCGGCGCTGACGCCGGCCGCCTGCAGCTCGCTTGGCGTCAGCGTGGCGGCGAGGCCCCGCTCCAGCAGGCTTTCCCAGGCCCGGTGCGGCGCGACCTCGGCCGGGATCACGGCGGGACCGGTATCGCGCGGATTCCAGCCGTGTTCGATGAGGAAGTTGGCGACGCTGCCGATCGCGTCGCTCGTCGAGCCGCGCAGGTCGACACGGCCGTCGCCGTCGAAGTCGACGCCATATTTCAGGATGTTGCCTGGCATGAATTGCGGCAGGCCGACGGCGCCGGCAAACGAGCCGAGCAGCGTGAAGGGGTCGATCTTTTCGTGGCGCGCGAGCAGCAGGGCGTTCTCGAGTTCGGTACGGAAGAACACGCTGCGCGCGGCCTGGTTCGGCGCTTCCGGATAGGCAAAGGCGAGGGTGGTGAGCGTGTCGATGACACGGAAGCGCCCGGTGTCGCGGCCGTACACGGTTTCCACGCCGATGATGCCGGCGATGATCTCGGCCGGCACGCCGTAGATGGCTTCGGCGCGCGCCAGGGCTGCGGCGTTCTCGTTCCAGAAACGCACGCCGGCATTGATGCGGATCGGTTCGATGAAGCGTGCGCTGTAGGCTTGCCAGTTCTTCGGTTTGCCCGGCGGCGCGGGTTTCACCAGCTGCACCGCCGATTCGACGAAGCGCACCTGGCGCATCGTCGCTTCCAGTTCGCCGCGATCGAGACCGTGCCTGGCGACCATCTCGTCGATAAAATCGCGCACGGCCTGCCATTCGCTGAAATTGACCTGCTCGCCCGCGTAGTCGATGGCGCCGATGGCACCGACGGCAACGACCGGGGCGACTACCTTCTTGACGACGGGTGCGAACTTCACGGGCTTGCTCCTGGCAGGCTTGGCCTTGGCTGCCTTTGCCTTGGTGGCGGCACGGGTTTTGGCCGGATGGTTCCTGGCGGCCGCGGCCGCGGCGGCGTCAAGGACAGGTGCGGCTGCGAGGAAGAATGCTGCGAGGAATGGTACGAACGATTTCATCTGACTTGCGAAAGTAGGCGCTTCAGGGTCGGGGCGGGATGATCGTGGCCGCGGCGCGGCGCATAACGCCAGGCGCCGTAGCGGGCCAGGAACTCGGCCGCCGCCGCCGCAACCGGCGGCGCCAGCCGGCCCGCAGCCGCCGCCGCCGCAACATGCGCGGCATACACCGACGGGCTCTCATCTGCCGAGCGCGGCAGGCCCATCCGGGCCAGGCGCCCGCATAGGGCGGAGTATAACGCATCGATCGGATCAATTTCCCGGCGTCGGAGGAAAGTTCTCAGGAGCAACAACAGAGTTGCCAGGACGGCCAGGGCCAGCGGCATGCGCCAGTCCAGCAGCGACGATCGCACGCTGTCAGCCAGGGCGCGCTGGCGCTGCGGCGAATAGTTCAGCACCCACTGGTTCCAGCCATTGTTCATGGCCCCGACCGCGTAGCGCATCTGCGCCAGCCACGGATTGCTGCCGGCGTCCAGCCGCATCAGGCGGCCCAGGCCCTCGAGGCCGAAGGGCGCGGTCGGCGGAATCGCCTCGTTCAGGCCGCGCCGCACGCGCTCCGGAGCCACGGCCGCGGTCGGGTCGACCCGCACCCAGCCGCGCCGCGCCAGCCAGACTTCGGCCCAGGCATGGGCGTCGGACTGGCGCACGGTGACGTAACCGTCGATTGGATTGAGGTCGCCGCCCTGGTAGCCGGTGACCACCCGCGCCGGGACGCCGGCCGCGCGCATCAGGAACACGAAGCTGCCGGCGAAATGCTCGCAAAAACCGGCGCGGCTGCCGTACAGGAAGTCGTCGACGGCGTCGCGCCCGAGCAGCGGCGGATTGAGCGTATACACGTAGTGTTCGCGGCGGAAGCTGTCGAGGACGGCCGCGACGCGCGCGCGCGGGTCCGGTTCGGCCCGCAGCGACAGCCCGGCCATCAGCGCACGGGGATTGCTGTTGCCCGGCAGTTGCAGCCACTGGCCGGCGTCGCCCGGCGCTTGCAGGCGGTAGTTGAGGAAGGAATCCATGCGATAGCGCAGGCGCGCCTCGACCGGGAAGGCGGTGGTGAGTTCGAATTCGCTTGAAACCTGGGCGATGTTGCCGTCCAGCCCGGGCAGGCGCTGCGGCATCTCGAGCGCGAACAGCCAGCGGCTGTGCGAGGGTTCCAGCGTCACTTCGTAGCCGACCGGCTTGCCGCTTACCGACAGCGCAAGCTGCGCAGGAGTTGACGCAGGACCTGGCGCCGGGTCCGTGGCCGCCTTGACGCGGGTCCAGGTGCGCCCGTCGTAGTCGCCCAGCACCGGGCCACGCCAGTACAGCTGCTCCTGCGGCGGCGGGGCGCCGTCGAAGCGCACGCGGAAGGCCGGCTCGGGCGATTGGGCCAGGTTCGCCATCGTGCCCGGCGCCATCGTCTCGGACAGGCCCGAGCGCGCGCTGTTGGCGTCGCCCGGCATGCCCCAGAGCGGCCCTTCGATGCGCGGGAACAGGAAAAACAGCGCCAGCGCCAGCGGCGCGGCCAGCCCCAGCAGGCGCGCGCTCATCAGGAAGCGCTGGCGCAGCGGCGGCACCGCGCCGCTGAACTGGAAGCTCATCTGGGCGGTCAGCAGCGCGAGCACGGACAAGGCCATCAGCAGCGCCGTGCCGATGCCCTGCTCGTAGAAGAAGTTGGTCAGCACCAGGAAAAAGCACAGGAACACGACCACGAACAGGTCGCGCCGCGCATGCATTTCCAGCATCTTGAAGGCCACCAGCAGCACCAGCATCGCCACGCCGGCGTCGCGCCCGAGCAGGGTCTGGTAAGTGTAAGAGACGCCAGCCATGGCGATGGCGGCCAGCGGCAGCAGCAGCATCGGGGAGGGCATGCGCTTGCCCTGCAGCGTGATCGCCGCGCGCCACAGCAAGGTGAGCGCGCACAGCAGCGACACCCAGGCCGGCAGGTGCGCCGTGTGCGGCGCCAGCACCAGCAGGGCGCTGGCGAGCAGCAGCAGGGTGTCGGCCTTGTCACGCGACAGGCGCGGCAGGGCGGCAAGGCGTGACAGCAGCGCCTTCATCGCGCGCCCTTGCCGTACAGGGCGAGCGCGCGCAGGCAGGCCGCCGCATGGGCGGCGCCGCTGGCGGCAGCGTATTGAGCAGGATTCGTGGCCGAATGCGCGTCGCCGCCGAGGCGGAAGGCATACGGCAGGGCACGCCCTTCGGCATCGAGCACCCAGCGCGTCATGCGCGACAGGCGCAGCTCGAGGTCGAGGTGGGGCGGCAGGCTGGCCAGGTCGAGCACCAGTTCGTCGCGCGCGCCGCCCTCGAAATGCTTGGTGACGAGCTGGCCGCCGTCAAGCGGGTCGAGCCGGGCGATCTGGCGCCAGGCCAGGCGCCGCAGCGGGTCGCCTGCCCGGTACGGACGCACGCCGGCGAAATCGTCTTCTCCGGCGCGGCCCGCGCCGTCAACGCGGCCACCCGCGCTCGTGTTTTGCGGCAGGGGCGGCGCGCCTTCTTCGGGAAACGGGTAGACCAGCGCCTGCAGGTCCGGGCGCCAGTAGCTCCAGGCGCGGAACAGCCCGAGCGGAAAACGGGTCGACAGCGTCAGGCGCGGGGCCTCCAGCCAGCCCCGTGTTTCAGTGGGCAGGGCCAGGCGCACGGTGGTGCCGCCAAGCGCGGCGACGTCCACGGCGTGGCGCGCGTCCCTGGCATCCGCGGCGCTCGCGATATCGATCCATATGGCGTAGCGCGCACGTGTCGTGGTGTTTACCAGTTGCAATTCAAAACTTGCCTCCTGGCCGGCGAACACGGGCGCCGCGCGCACCGGTTTCAGGCGCAGGTGCGCCAGGTTGCGCCAGGTGAGCACCATGTCGACCAGCGCGCACGACAGCGCCAGGAAGGTCAGCGCGAAACCGAGGCCGAGGTTGTAGTTGATCGAGCCGACCAGGAGC
>JAQGLR010000095.1 GCA_028292765.1 Massilia sp.
ATGATGGTGTCGGCCATGTCGCCGATCGATTCGACGAAGATCGGCTCGATCTTGCCGCCCACGCGCAGCGCGCGCGCCAGTGCGCGGCCGTCGGCGGCGGCGATCGGCGCTTCGCCGGCGGCGTAGACGTCGGCCAGCAGCAGCACGTCCGGCGTCGACAGGACCTTGACGAAGTCTTCGAACAGGTCGCGGGTGCGGCTGAAACGGTGCGGCTGGAACGCCAGCACCAGGCGGCGGCCCGGATAGGCGCCACGGGCGGCAGCGAGCGTGACCTCGGTTTCGATCGGGTGGTGGCCGAAATCGTCGACCAGCGTGAAGCTGCCGCCGGCCGGAATGGCGATGTCGCCGTAACGGGTGAAGCGGCGGCCGACGCCGCGGAATTCGGACAGACCCTGCTGGGTGGCGCTGTCGGGCAAGCCGATCTCGCGCGCGATCGCAATCGCCGAGCAGGCGTTCAGGACGTTGTGCATACCCGGTTGATTGAGCACGAATTTGGTGTCCGGATAGCCGGCCTGGCGCACCGTGAAATGCATGTGCACGCCGTCGGCATAGGCGTCGAGCGCGCGCACTTGCGCGTCGTCGGAGAAGCCATAGGTCGTGACGGGTTTGGTTACCTGCGGCAGGATCGAGCGCACGTGGCGGTCGTCGATGCACAACATCACGCGGCCGTAGAACGGCAGGCGGTGGGTGAAGTTCACGAACGCGGCCTTCAGCTTGTCGAAGTCGTGCTCGTAGGTCTCCATGTGGTCGGCGTCGATGTTGGTGATCACCTCGATGATCGGCGACAGGTTCAGGAACGAGGCATCCGACTCGTCGGCCTCGGCCACGATGTAGTCGCCCGTGCCCAGTTTGGCGTTGGCGCCGGCGCTGTTCAGGCGTCCGCCGATGACGAAAGTCGGGTCCATCCCGCCCTGGGCCAGGACCGAGGCCACCAGGCTGGTGGTCGTGGTCTTGCCGTGGGTGCCGGCAATCGCGATGCCGCGCTTCAGGCGCATCAGTTCGCCGAGCATGATCGCGCGCGGCACCACCGGAACCTGGGCGGCGCGGGCGGCCATCACTTCCGGGTTCGATTCGATGACGGCGGTCGAGGTGACGACGGCGTCCGCGCCGAGGATGTTGTCGGCGGCGTGGCCGAGGTAGACGCGCGCGCCCAGGTCCTTCAGGCGCTGGCTGGCCGCATTGCTCGACAGGTCGGAGCCCGACACCTTGTAGCCGAGGTTGAGCAACACTTCGGCGATGCCGCTCATGCCGCTGCCGCCGATGCCTACGAAGTGGATGTGCTTGATCTTGTGTTTCATTCGTGTTTTTTGTAGTTCGCTAATTGTTCGAGCACATTTGCAATTGCTTCATTCGCATCACGCTTGCCCACCGCTTGGGCCGCCTGCGCCATCGCCAGGCAGCTTGCGCGGCTGGTCGATTGCAGCAGCTGGGCCACGCGCTGCGCGGAGAGTTCGCCCTGCGGCAGGTGGAGCGCCGCTCCTTGTTTATCCATCCAGACCGCGTTGTCGCGCTGGTGACTGGTGGTGCTGGCGACAAACGGCACCAGCACGCTGGCCACGCCGGCCGCGGTCAGTTCCGACACGGTTATCGCGCCGGCGCGGCAGATTACCAAATCCGCGGCTGCATAGGCGGACGCCATGTCATCGATGAAGTCGACCACGGTCGCTTCCACGCCCGCCGCGGCGTACGCCGCGCGCAAGGCGTCGATATTTTTCTTGCCCGACTGGTGGGTCACGACCGGGCGCAGATTCGCGTCGATCAGCGCCAGGCCCGCCGGCACGCTGTCGTTGAGCACCTTCGCACCCAGGCTGCCGCCCACGACCAGCACGCGCAAGGGGCCGCTGCGGCCGGCAAAACGCGCGGCGGGCAGGGGCAGGTCGAGGATCGCCTGGCGCACCGGGTTGCCGGTGACGACCGCCTTGCCGGCGGCGCCGCCGAAGTCGGCCGGGAAGCCGAACAGCACGCGCGATGCCAGCGGCGCCAGCGTCTTGTTCGACAACAGCAGCGCGGCGTCGGCATTCACCAGCGCCAGCGGAATGCCGCGCGCGCGCGCCATCATCCCGCCCGGCACGGTGACATAGCCGCCCATGCCGAGCACGACGTCGGGCCGGCGATGGCCAAGGTAACGCAGGCAGGCGGCGAACGAGGCGGCCATCCTGAACGCGCCGGTAATGGTGTGCTTGAGTCCCTTGCCGCGCAGGCCGGCGAAGTCGATGGTGTCCATCGGGATGCCGTGCTTCGGCACGAACTCGCGCTCCATGCCGTGCGTCGTGCCGAGCCAGCTCACTTCCCAGCCGCGCTCGCGCATGGTCTGGGCGATCGCCACGCCCGGGAAGATATGGCCGCCGGTGCCGGCCGCCATGATCATCAGCTTTTTCATATGCGGCCCCCCCGCATCAACACACGGTTTTCGTAGTCGATGCGCAGCAGGATCGCGAGGCCGACGCAGTTGATCAGCACGCCCGAGCCGCCGTAACTCATCAAGGGTAAGGTCAGGCCTTTGGTCGGCAGCAGGCCCAGGTTCACGCCCATGTTGATGAAGGTCTGCACGCCGATCCAGATGCCGATGCCCTTGGCGGCGAGGCCGGCGAAGAACTGGTCGAGGGCGATGGCCTGGCGGCCGATGTCGAAAGCGCGCTTGACCAGCCAGTAGAACATCGCCAGCGTGATCAGCACGCCGATCAGGCCCAGCTCTTCGCCGATCACGGCCATGATGAAGTCGGTGTGCGCTTCCGGCAGGTAGTGCAGCTTCTCGACGCTGTTGCCGAGGCCCACGCCGGCGATCTCGCCGCGGCCGAACGCGATCAGCGAGTGCGTCAGCTGGTAGGCCTTGTCGAGCGCATTGTCTTCCTGCCACGGATCGAGGTAGGCGAACATGCGCGCGCGGCGGAACGGCGACAGCGCGATGATCGCGGTGAACACCATCACCAGCAGCGCGCCAATGCCGCCGAACCAGATCATGTTGAAGCCGCCCAGGAACAGGATGCCCATGGCGATACAGACAATCACGCCAAAGGCGCCGAGGTCCGGCTCGAACAACAGCAGGAAGCCGACAACCGTGATCGCAGCGGCCATCGGCATGAAGCCCTTGGTCAGCTTGTGCATGTATTGCTGCTTGCGCACGGTGAAGTCGGCGGCGTACAGCACGACCACGATCTTCATGATTTCGGATGGCTGCACCTGGAACAGTTTGAACGACAGCCAGCGCCGCGCGCCGTTGACCGACACGCCGATACCGGGAATCAGCACCAGGATCAGCAGCACCAGGGTACCGACGAACATCAGCGGCGCCAGCTTCTGCCAGGAGGCGACCGGGATGCGGAAGGCGAAATACGCGGCCACGATCGCCGCCGCGATGAAGGCGGCCTGGCGGTACAGGAAGTACTCGTGGCGCCCGTTCAGGTTGGTGAACTTCGGCGAATCCGGCAGCCCGATCGAGGCCGAGTACACCATCACCATCCCGAACAGCATCAGGACCAGCGTGATCCAGACCAGCGGCTGGTCGTAATCCATCATTTTCGAGGGGCGCGCACGCTCGGCGACCCCATTGCCGTTCGCGGCGGAAAACTTGAAGGGCATCTGGAAAGCCATCAGATCTCCACTCCCCTGTCGAGCGCGATGTCGCGCACGGCTTCGACGAACACCTGCGCGCGGTGCGCGTAGTTGGTGAACATGTCGAGGCTGGCGCAGGCCGGCGAGAGCAGCACGCAGTCGCCCGTGCGCGCCAGGCCGGCGGCGCGGCGCACGGCCTGCGGCAGGCCGTCCATGTCGAAGCACGGCACGCCGGATGGTTCGATGGCGGCGCGCAGGCTTGGGGCGTCTTTCCCGATCAGCAGCACGGCGCGCACATAGCGTGAAACAGGTTCGGCCAGCGGCGCAAAGTCCTGGCCCTTGCCGTCGCCGCCGGCGATCAGGACGATCTGCTGCTTGTCGCCGACAAAGGCTTTACCGAGACCCGACAAGGCGGCCACGGTGGCGCCGACGTTGGTGCCCTTGCTGTCGTCGTAGTAGTCGACGTCGTCGATGGTGGCGACCAGTTCGACGCGGTGCGGCTCGCCCGCGTACTCGCGCAGGCCGTGCAGCAGGGGCGCCAGCGGCAGGCCCGCGGCGCGGCACAGGGCCAGCGCGGCCAGCGCGTTCGAGGCGTTGTGCAGGCCGCGGATCTTGAGGGCGTCGGCCGGCATCAGGCGATTCACGCTGATCTCGACGGCCGGCGCAACTTCACCTTTTTTCAGTTTCTTTTCAACGGTCTCGCCGGCGACGGCGGTAGACAGCCACAGCACGCCGCGTTCGTTGACCAGGCCCATGGCGCCCGCCGCATCCGGTTCGCCGGTGCCGAAGGTCACGCTCTGGCTGCCCGGGGCGCTCATGCCCATGACGGTCGCGTCGTCGCGGTTCAGCACGCGCACCGTGTCAAGCCCGAAGATGCGCGCCTTGTCCGCCGCGTAGGCCGCCATGTCGCCATGCCAGTCGAGATGGTCCTGGGTGATGTTCAGGACGGTCGCCGCATCCGGGTTCAGGCTGAAGGTGGTGTGCAGCTGGAAGCTCGACAGCTCGAGCACCCAGGCCTGCGGCAGCTTGGCCTCATCGAGGGCTTCGCGCAGCACGTCGAGCGCCGCCGGGCTGATGTTGCCGGCGACGCGGGTGTCGAAGCCGGCGCGGCGGCACAAGAGGCCGGTGAGGCTGGTGACGGTGGTCTTGCCGTTGGTGCCCGTGATCGCGATCAGCTTCGGCGCATAGCCGCGATCGAGCTTCAAGGCGGCCAGGGCCTGGGCGAACAGTTCGATCTCGCCCCAGACGGGGATGTTCCGCACCGAGGCGGCAGGCACGATGGCGGCCAGCTCGCGGTTCGGCGCCAGCCCCGGACTGACGGCGACGAAATCCACGCCCTCGAGCAGCGCGGCGGCAAACTCGCCGCCCACGAATTCGGCAGCAGGCACGGCTGCGCGCAGCGCAGGCAGGCGCTGCGGCTCGGCACGCGTGTCGGCCACGCGCACGCGTGCGCCGCAACGGTTCAGCCATTGCGCCATCGCGAGCCCGGATTCCCCGAGCCCCAGTACCAGTGCGAGTTTGCCTTCGTAGTTCATCCGCAGTTCATCAATCAGCGCAGTTTCAACGTGGACAGGCCGACGAGGACCAGGACCATCGTCACGATCCAGAAGCGGACCACGACCTTGGTCTCCTTCCAGCCCTTTTGTTCGAAATGGTGGTGCAGCGGCGCCATCAGGAATACCCGCCTGCCGGCGCCGTAGCGCTTCTTGGTGTACTTGAACCATGACACCTGGATGATCACCGACAGCGTCTCGGCGACGAACACGCCGCCCATGATGAACAGGACGATTTCCTGGCGCACGATGACGGCGATGGTGCCGAGCGCGC
>JAQGLR010000097.1 GCA_028292765.1 Massilia sp.
TTGTTTGGGCGCAGTGCTTACACGCAGTGCTTACATATTCCGGCGGTATTGCCCACCCACCTCGAACAGCGCGGTCGTGACCTGCCCCAGCGAGCAGACGCGCACGGCGTCCATCAGCTTTTCGAACACATTCTGGTTGTCGATTGCGGCCTGCTGCAGGGCTGCCAGTGCGGCCGGCGCTGTGGCTGCATTGCGCGCGTGGAAGGCTTCCAGGCGCGTCAGCTGCGACTGCTTTTCGTCGTCGGTGGAACGGGCCAGCTCGATCGTCGTCGGGGCTTGTCCGCCCTTCGGATTGCGGAAGGTGTTGACGCCGATGATCGGCAGCGAGCCGTCGTGCTTCTTGTGCTCGTACAGCATCGACTCTTCCTGGATCTTGCCGCGCTGGTAGCCGGTTTCCATCGCCCCGAGCACGCCGCCGCGCTCGGCGATGCGCTCGAACTCCTGCAGCACGGCTTCTTCGACGAGGTCCGTCAGTTCGTCCATGATGAACGAGCCCTGGTTCGGGTTTTCGTTCTTCGCCAGGCCCCATTCGCGGTTGATGATCAGCTGGATCGCCAGTGCGCGCCGGACGGATTCGTCGGTCGGCGTGGTGATCGCCTCGTCGTAGGCGTTGGTGTGCAGCGAGTTGCAGTTGTCGTAGATCGCGATCAGCGCCTGCAGCGTGGTGCGGATGTCGTTGAAGTCGATTTCCTGCGCGTGCAGCGAGCGCCCCGAGGTCTGGACGTGGTACTTCAGCTTTTGCGAGCGGTCGTTGGCGCCGTACTTGTCGCGCATGGCGACGGCCCAGATGCGGCGTGCGACGCGGCCCAGCACCGTGTATTCCGGGTCCATGCCGTTCGAGAAGAAGAACGACAGGTTCGGTGCGAAGTCGTCGATGTGCATGCCGCGCGCGAGATAGGCTTCCACAAAAGTGAAACCGTTCGACAGCGTGAAGGCCAGCTGCGAGATCGGGTTCGCGCCCGCTTCGGCGATGTGGTAGCCCGAGATCGACACGGAATAGAAATTGCGCACCTGGTGATGCACGAAATACTCCTGGATGTCGCCCATGACCTTCAGCGAGAACTCGGTCGAGAAGATGCAGGTGTTCTGGCCCTGGTCTTCCTTCAGGATGTCGGCCTGCACCGTGCCGCGCACGTTGGCCAGCACCCATTCCTTGATCTTCTGCGCTTCGTCGTCGGTCGGCTGGCGATGGTTGTCGCTGACGAACTTGTCGATCTGCTGGTCGATGGCGGTGTTCATGAACATCGCCAGGATGGTCGGCGCCGGGCCGTTGATCGTCATCGAGACCGACGTGCTCGGGCTGCACAAGTCGAAGCCGTCGTACAGCACCTTCATGTCGTCGAGCGTGGCGATCGAGACGCCCGAGTTGCCGACCTTGCCGTAGATGTCAGGGCGCAGCGCCGGGTCGGCGCCGTACAGCGTGACCGAGTCGAAGGCGGTGGACAGGCGTTTCGCGTCCATGCCGGTCGAGACGAGTTTGAAGCGGCGGTTCGTGCGGAAGGCGTCGCCTTCGCCGGCGAACATGCGGGTCGGGTCTTCGTTCTCGCGTTTGAAAGCGAACACGCCGGCCGTGAACGGGAAGGAGCCCGGCACGTTTTCCAGCATCAGGAAGCGCAGCACTTCGCCATGGTCTTCATACTTCGGCAGCGCGACCTTGCGGATGGTGGTGCCGGACAGGGTCTTTTGCACCAGTTTGGTGCGGATTTCCTTGTCGCGGATTTTGACGACGTAATCGTCGCCGGCGTAGGCGGCCTGCATGTCCGGCCACATGGCCAGCAGCTTCTTCGCGCTGCCGTCCATCGCATTTTCGCGCTCAAGGATCAGGTCGTCGAGGACCACTTCGCGGTTGACGGCGGCCAGCATGCGCCTGGTCTCGCTTAACTGCTGGCGCTCGCGCGCGAGTTTCACCTGTTTCGAGGTGTTCTTGTGGTAGCCGCGCACGGTGTCCGAGATCTCGGCGAGATAGCGCGCACGGGCCGGCGGCACGATCACGTTCTTGGCGCTCGAGGCTTTCTGGGCCGGGACGGCGAGTTTGCTTGGCTCCAGCGGCAGGCCCAGTTCGGCCAGTTTCGGCAGCAGGCCGTGGTACAGGGCGGTGACGCCGTCGTCGTTGAAGCGCGAGGCCTGGGTGCCGAACACCGGCATCTGGTCCGGGCTCTGGCTCCACAGTTCGCGGTTGCGCTGGTACTGTTTGGAGACGTCGCGCAGCGCGTCCAGCGCGCCCTTGCGGTCGAACTTGTTGATCGCAATAAAATCGGCGAAATCGAGCATGTCGATTTTTTCCAGCTGCGAGGCGGCGCCGAATTCCGGGGTCATCACGTACATCGAGGCGTCGACGTGCGGCACGATGGCCGCATCGCCCTGGCCGATGCCCGAGGTCTCGACGATCACGAGGTCGAAACCGGCGACTTTACAGGCGGCGATCACGTCCGGCAGCGCGTGCGAGATTTCCGAACCGGCTTCGCGCGTGGCGAGCGAGCGCATGAAGACGCGGCTGACGCCGTTCCACGGAGCGATCGCGTTCATGCGGATGCGGTCGCCCAGCAGGGCCCCGCCCGACTTGCGGCGCGACGGGTCGATCGAAATGACGGCGATGTTCAGGCGGTCGTTCTGGTCGAGGCGGATGCGGCGGATCAGTTCATCGGTCAGCGACGATTTGCCGGCGCCGCCGGTGCCGGTGATGCCGAGTGCCGGCACGTGCATGGCGTCGGCCGCTTCCACGATCTGCTTGCGCAGTTCCGGGTCAACTTTACCGTTTTCCAGCGCGGTGACCAGCTGGGCCAGCGGACGGTGGCGTTCGGCGATGTCGCCCGTGCGCAGGGCATCGATCGTGGTCGGCGCGTACGGCGACAAGTCGATGTCGCAGGTTTCGATCATCGAGCGGATCATGCCGACCAGGCCCATGCGCTGGCCATCTTCCGGGCTGAAGATGCGGGTCACGCCATAGGCGTGCAGTTCTTCGATTTCGGACGGGACGATGACGCCGCCGCCCCCGCCGAAGACTTTAATATGGGCGCCGCCGCGCTGGCGCAGCAGGTCGATCATGTATTTGAAGTATTCGACGTGGCCACCCTGGTAGCTGGAGATGGCGATGCCTTGCACGTCTTCGGCCAGCGCGGCGGTGACGACGTCGTCGACCGAGCGGTTGTGGCCGAGGTGGACGACCTCGACGCCGTTCGACTGCAGGATGCGGCGCATGATGTTGATCGAGGCATCGTGGCCGTCGAACAGCGACGCGGCGGTGACGAAGCGGACCTTGTTGGCGAGCTTCGGTTGCTCCGGCAGCTCGAGCTTGGCGACGGGGGTGATGTCGTTCATGGGATTCCTTCTGGGATCGGACGCGGAAAGCTTCGATTTGTACGGTATATGACGTTAACGTTAACGTCAAGTTCAGGATGTGGTGAGTGCGACCGTAGGTGGACGGGTCCCCGTCCCAGCCTGGATTTTACGCCGCGCGTTTCTTGACGTTGCCGGACAGCAGCTCCGCCTTGCGAACGCGGAATTCCTCGACTGCCTTTTCCTTCACGTGGCCAAAGCCGCGGATCTGCTCGGGCAGCTTGGCCAGCTCGACGGCTTGCGCGACATTCGCGCCATTCAAGGAAGGCAGCAACCCCTCGATCATCGCACGGTATTCGGCTATCAGGGCGCGCTCCATCTTGCGCTCGGCGGTGTAGCCGAACACGTCGAAGGCGCCGCCGCGCAGGCCCTTCAGCCTGGCCTGCACCTTGAAGGCACCCATCATCCAGGCGCCGAATTCCTTCTTGACCAGCTGGCCCCGGGCATCCTTCTTCGCGAACAGCGGCGGCGCCAGGTTGAACATGAATGTGAAATCGCCTTCGAACCGGGACTTGACCTGCTCGAGGAAACGGCCGTCGGTGTACAGGCGCGCCACTTCGTACTCGTCCTTGTAGGCCATCAGCTTGAAGTAGTATTTGGCTACTGCCATCGACAGCGCGCTCAAGAATTCGACACGCTTCCTGATGATCGTTTCCAGGCTCTGCGGCATCTGCACCAGCACCGCTTGCGTCGGCGTGGCGACTTCTTCGACGCGCTTGAAGTCGACCGCGCAGTTCGATCGCGCGCATCAGGGCCGCTTCCGTGAGGGGGATGGGGCCCTTCTGCCAGGCGTAACCCATCAGGAACAGGTTGGTGGCGATCGAGTCGCCCATCAGCGCGGTGGCCAGTTTGGTCGCGTCGACAAAGTCCGCGCCGGCGCTGCCGCCGACGGCTTCGACGATCAGGCCGCGCACGTCGTCGGCCGGGAACCGCCAGTCGGCGTTCTGGGCGAACGTACCCGTCGGCTGCTCGTGCAGGTTGACGATGGCCAGCGTGCGGACCGGGCGCATCTTCGAGATCGCGTCCGCGGCGCCGGTGGTCAGCATGTCGCAGCCCAACACCAGGTCCGCTTCGCCGGTGGCGATGCGCTGGGCGCGCAGGCGATCCGGGGATGCCGCCACCTTCACGTGCGAGGTGACGGAACCGTTCTTCTGCCTCATGCCGGTCATGTCGAGCACCGAAGCGACTTTGCCTTCCAGGTGCGCGGCCATGCCCATCAGTGCGCCGACGGTGATGACGCCCGTGCCGCCGATCCCGTTGATCAGGATGTTGTACGGGTGCTCGACGCTTGGAAGCACAGGCTCGGCCAGGGCGCCCCAACCGTCATCCGCATCGCCCCTGGTGACGCCGGCACGGCTTTTCTTGAGCGTGCCGCCTTCGACGGTGACAAAACTCTGGCAGAAGCCTTTTACGCACGAGTAGTCCTTGTTGCAGGACGACTGGTCGATGGTGCGCTTGCGGCCGAAGTCGGCCTCTTTCGGCAGGATCGAGACGCAGTTCGACTGGATGCCGCAGTCGCCGCAGCCTTCGCAGACGGCTTCGTTGATGACCATGCGCTTGTTCGGTGTATTTGTCGTCGAGGGTGACGGTATTGAGGCGGGACGAGACGTCCGCGGCTTGCGGCGCGACGGTATCGGGCATGAGGGTCTCCAGGATCCGTGTAGTTCCCGCCAGCTGAGGCGCCGGATAGGCGGCCAGGTGTGGCGGGTTGGTGTCGCTTGTGGGCGACTTGAGCCTTGATGGACGCGTGGTCTATCGGTCGGCGTGGAGTGTAGGGGCTGCGCCGCCGGAGGGGAAATAGGGAAGGCGGATAGGGGTATCAGAAAAAATGATGGCAGTTACTCATGCAACCGCGCACGCAGCCGCGCACCCGGCCACTGATCATTGGTACAAAGCATTTCAGTGACTTGGCGCACCAGGCGGCTGATCGCCGTCGCCGCGTTGGTGAGGGGGATATTCCGCGAGGCGCACAGGGTCACGCAGCGCCGGATTGGCGGGCTGTGGACCGGGACAGCAATGAGCGCGCCGGATTCGATCTCGGCGCGCAGGGGCGCGAGCGGCAGCAGGGTCGCGCCCATGTCCGCCAGCAGGGCCGACTTCAGGATGGCGATCGAGTTGATTTCGATGATGTTGGACAGGGCCAGCCCGGCCTGGGTGGCGACCTGCTCGATCAGCGGACGCACGCCGTGCTGCTGCGCCGGCAGGATCAGCGGACTGGCCAGGGCGGCGCCGAGCGTGACCGGGGCGTCAGGCGGCACCCAGTTCGAGGCGGCGCGGCAGATATACATCAGGTCTTCCTCGACCAGGGGCGTCACTTCGAAGCCGCCGAGCTGGCCGTCGTCGAACAGCACGGCCAGGTTCAGGCGCCCGGATTTGAGCTGCTCGGTCAGGCTGCCCGAGATTTCCTCGGTCGCTGCAGGGTGATCTCGGGGTAGGTCGCGCGCGCGGCTGTGAGCAGGGCCAGCGCGCCGGAAATGCTGTGCGGCAGGCCGAGCGTGACGCTGCCCGAAGGGCGCGTGGTCAGCTGCGTGACGGCCGACCTGGCGTCGGCCACCTGCTTCAGGATCGCTTGCGCATGCTCGTAGAAGACCTTGCCTGCCTCGGTGCTGAGCACGCCATGGGCCGAGCGATGCAGGAGCTGGCGCAACTGCTGGGTCAGGGCCGGCTGCGCCACTGCAAGACCAGGGCGGCGCGCGAGAGCGAGCCGTGGTCGACGATGGCAACGAATAGCGAAGCTGGCGGTATTCCATGAAAACTATTTTGTGTCTGGTTGCAACACTCGGACGGCATGAAGTTTATGCTAGGAAACTTAGTTGCTATACTGCACGGCGCCGCACTAGTGGCGCAGATTAACTTACCGTCAGGCTCCAGGATGCTAAAGAAAATCGATTCCTCCCAGCTGCGCGTGGGCATGGCCATCCACGACCTCGATTGCGGCTGGATGGAGCATCCGTTTGTCCGCGCCAGGTTTGTCTTGAGCAGCGAGGACGAGATCCGCAAGATCACCGGTGCCGGCATCCGCAACGCCGTCATCGATTGCTCGAAGGGTCTTGACGTGGAAGCGCCGACGCTGGCCGAAGCCCAGGCGAAAACCGAAGCGGAAGTGAAGGCCATTGCCACCAGGCCGGTGAAACCGGTGCGCACGACGCTCGGCGACGAAATACAGCGCGCCGTCGGGATCCGGCGCCAGGCGGTGAACCTGGTGCGCAGCGTGATGCAGGATGCGCGCCTGGGCAGGGCCGTCGAGATGGAAAACGTGTCGCCGGTGGTCGAGAACATCACCGAATCGATCTTGCGCAATTCCGGGGCCTTGCTCAGCCTGATGCGCATCAAGACCAAGGACGATTACACCTTCCTGCACTCGGTCAGCGTCTGCACCTTGCTGGTGGCATTTTGCCGTTCGCGCGGGATGGACGAGGACATGATCTACCAGGCAGGCATCGGCGGCCTGCTGCACGATACCGGCAAGGCGCTGGTGCCGGACGCGATCCTGAACAAGCCCGGGCGCCTCACCGACGAGGAATTCGCGATCATCAAGCGGCATCCGCGCGACGGCTATGACTTCCTGCGCCAGACGCCGGGCATCGGCGCGATCCCGCTCGACATCACGCTGCACCACCACGAGCGGCGCGACGGCAGCGGTTATCCGGAAATGCAGGACGAGTCCGAGATTTCGGAGCTGGCGCAGATGGCGGCGATCGTCGACGTTTATGACGCGATTACCTCGGACCGCTGCTATCACAAGGGCATGTCGGCGGCCGATGCGCTGCGCAAGATCTACGAGTGGAGCAAATTCCATTTCAATCCGGCGCTGGTCCAGGAATTCATGCGCTGCGTCGGCATCTACCCGGTCGGCACGATGGTGATGCTGCAGTCGGGGCGCCTCGGGGTGGTCGTCGAGCCGCACGAAACGAACCTGCTCACGCCGAAGGTCAACGTGTTTTTCAACACCAAGAGCGAGACCTACATTCGTCCCCAGGTGGTGGACCTGTCGCGCGCACTCGGTTTCGGCGGCGGCGACAAGATCGTGCGCCACGAGTCGCCTGACAAGTGGCGCGTGGATCCGGACAAATTCCTGCTCGTTTCCTGAGGGGGGCCGTCAGAAAAATTCGGCGGTGTCGTTCGACGCCACCGTCTGGAGCAGGCCTTGCTCGACCAGCTCGTCGTAGTGGCAGGCCTGGTTGCGGCCATTGGTCTTGGCGTAGTACAGGGCCTGGTCGGCGTGGCCGAGCGTGACGACCGGTGAGTCGTAGGGGCTGATGCTGACAAACCCGATGCTTACCGTTACCCGTCCTACCTGCGGGAAGGCATATGCCTCGATGTTGCCGCGGAAGCGGTCGATGATGCGGCGCGCGTGCTCCAGCGTCGTCGAGCGCAGCAGGATGACGAATTCCTCGCCGCCGAAGCGGAACACCCGGTCCCGCGAGCGGAACGACGCCTGCAGCTGGTTGGCGATCAGGATCAGCACTTCGTCGCCGTACAGGTGGCCGAAGGTGTCGTTCACCATCTTGAAATGGTCGACATCGACCACCGCCAGCCACCCCTTTTCCTCCCCGTTGCTGCAGCGCCGCTCAGGCTGGCCCGGCAGCGGCGCCTCCTGCTCGGCCGGGCATTGCAGCATGCGGGAGAGCTGGTCCTCGAAGGTCTTGCGGTTGAGCAGGCCGGTGAGCGAATCGCGCTCGCTGTAGTCGAGCAAATTCTGGAAGTTGCGGTAGACGCCGACGATGCCGGCGATGGTGTGGATGGTCGCGGCCCGGAAGGGCGTGTGGCGCACGATCTCGAGGCAGGTGACGGCTTTGTCGCCTAACCAGATCGGCAGCCAGAGGGTACGGGACGATTCCGGACCGCGGGCCAGAGCGCTCGTTTCGCGCCGTGCCAGGCAGGCGGCCAGCTCGGGAAAGGCTTCCAGTGGCTGGCCGGGCGTGGCTCTGTCGTGTCCGTCTTCTATCCGGGCGTGGCCGCCTGCGGCGATGCTGGCACGCACCCGCACCCAGCTGCGATCGCCGATCGTCGAGATGGACCACACCCGTGCCTGCGCGGCGGCGGCCAGTTCCTGTACCGCGGACACCACCGAGATGTCGAGCATCGCGTGATCGCGGTGGCCAGTCATGTCCACCATGTGTTTCAGAAGAGAATCCATGTCGTTCTCAGATAGGTAATCAGCCCACCACACCCCGCATTGCCGCTTTCGCAACGCTGAAATTTCCGAAGGGCAAGCGAAACAGAATAATCCTTTTTTGTTATCGCGGCAATAATTCCGCCACGTTTTCCGGCCTCTGGCGACGCTGGCAGGGCGACAGACGATCTGGATCAACAGTTTCCGTACGTAAATGATTCACATGGGAAAGCTTGCACACAATCAACTTGCCGTACGGCATCATCTTTTATAGTGAACTCACTGAAACGGAAACGACAAAGCGCAGTTAGCGGAGTCAAGGGAAGTCTCCTGCCGCTTCAGGGTTGTTCTTATAAACCACCATATGGAGTTTTTCATGAAAACGATCTTTACTGCTGTGCAAGCTTTCGTTGCTGACGAAGACGGTGTGACTGCCATCGAGTATGGCCTGATCGCTGCCCTCATTGGTGTCGCGATGGCTACTGTGGCAGGAACGGTGGGCAATCAGATCGAGGCGACCTTTACGCGGGTAGCCACCGCGCTGACCGCCGCTTTGGCATAAAAGTCATCGCTTGACCTCACCCTCCGGACCCCGGTCTGGAGGGTTTTTTTTGGGGAATACGACTATGTCTGCTCCTGCCTGGCTCGACCTGTTACTGCTCGTTCTCGTCGTATCCGCCGCCATCATCGACTTGGCGATACGCAAAATCCCGAATCTGTTATTGCTGGGTGGCTGGCTCGGCGCGCTCGGCCTGTATTGCAGCGCCACAGCGCCTGGTGCCGCGATCGGCACGGCCCTGGGCGGCGCCCTCATCGGTTTCGCGCTGTTCCTGCCTCTGTACGTGTTGCGCGGCATGGCTGCCGGGGACGTGAAGCTGATGGCCACAGTCGGCCTGTTCCTGGGACCGGCCGAAACCTTATACGCCTGCATCCTGACTTGGTGCCTGGGGGGGGTGATGGCGCTGGTCATCATCCTGTTTACAGGACGCTGGTCGGCCGCCTACGCCAACATGCGCGAGCTGCTGCTGCCATTGCTGCTGCGCCTGGGGCCGCCGGCGCCGGGCACCGTACCGGCCCGCCAGAGTGTCGGCTCGATGCCTTATGGACTGGCGATCGCCTTGAGCACACTTTGGTTACTGGCACAACGCCATCATCCGTGAAGGTAACTGCTTGCTTCCGCTCAATGGCCGAAAAGACCTGGTCGTTAGAATGAATTCAATGTTCTCGGGGAATGTACTCCGGTGAATGCAAGGAGAAATACATGATCGAAACGCTGTCGTTCGTAGCGTCCGGTACGGCGTCCCGTACGGCGCCGCCCCTGGCGCCGGGCGAGCTGGAGGTTGCGGCAACCCTGCCGCGCCAGCCAAGGACAATCAGCGATACCGGACTCGAACCGCGTTTGCTATGCGCCCTTGTGCTCAAGACCATGCATGCTACCGGCCTCGCACCGCTGCCCCTGCTGGCCGGGAAACTCCGCCTGTCGGTCAGCGTGCTGCGCGAAGTGCTTAACGTCCTGACAGTCGACCAGCAGGTCGAGGTGGCCTGGTCGGGCGACTCCGACATCGACGTGCAATACCAGCTGACGGCGATCGGCCAGCGCGCCGCAATCGTCTGCCTGGAGGAGTGCCGCTACGTCGGCCCGGCGCCGGTGACGCTGGCCGCCTATCGGGCGATGGTCGAGCGCCAGTCCTTGCGCCAGGCGATGCCGGGGCGGCAGGGGGCGCCCGCGTCGACGGTGCGTGGCCCGACTCCGGGCGAACTGGCCGCCGTGCTGGCCGATGACGGACTCGATCCCGCCCTGCGGGACCTGCTCGGCGCCGCCCTCCACGCGCAGCGCCCGCTGTTGCTGCACGGCCCGACCGGCTCCGGCAAGACCACGCTGGCACGCAAGCTGACGCGCCTGCTGCCGGGCGCGGTCGCGGTACCGTATGCGCTCCTGGTCGAGGGCCACATCGTCCCGTTTCACGATCCGCTGCGCCATCCGCCACCACTGCACCAAGGACGCCAGATGGAAGAGCGGCGCAGCTGCGATGCACGCTGGGCGATCTGCCAGCGTCCGCTGGTGCACGTTGGCGCGGAACTCGACGCGTCCATGCTCACGTTGCGCCCTGACCCCGAGAGTGGCATCCATCACGCGCCGCTGCAGTTGCAAGCCAACAATGGCATCCTCGTCCTCGACGATCTCGGCCGCGGGCGGGCGCCAGTGGCCGAACTGCTCGGCGGCTGGCTCGATACGCTCGACGGCGGCCCGGCGCGTGTGGTGGCGGGCGGACACGGCGAGACCGTGCCATTCGACGCGATGCTCGTCTTCGTCACCAACCTGGCGCCGGCCAGCGTATTCGATCCAGCCTTCCTGCGCCGCATTGGTTACCGTGTCGGCCTCGGGCCGCTGGCCGAAGCGGCCTACCGGGCAATGCTGCGACGCGCCAGCCGGCTGCACGGCATCGATTGCGACGAAACAGTGCTCGACCATCTGGTCACACGGCTGCACCGCGCCAGCGGTACGCCGCTGCTGGCCTGTTATCCGCACGAGCTGCTCGGCCGTGTATTTGATTTCGCCGGCTTTGCCGGAACCGAACCACACCTGACGATCGCTGCCCTGGAGCAGGCGTGGAACAGCATGTCCAACGGCAGCGCCCCGGCCCCGTGCCAAGTCGCAGGAATCGATCAATGAAAAACAAGCGCGCTCTTGTCGTGATGGCGGTTGCCATCCTGTTCGGCCTGACGGCCGTGGTCCTCGCTTCGCGCTGGCTGCTCATGCAGCCCAGCACAAGTAGCGGGCACATCGTGGTTGCGGCTGCCGATATCAGCCTTGGCCAGCGCCTCACGCCGGAGATGGTCAAACTGGCCGAGTGGCCCGCCGACAGCGTGCCGAAGGGCGCCTTTGCCGATCCGCAGAAACTGGCCGGGCGTGTCCTGAAGAGCAGTGTGCTGGTCGGCGAACCGGTCAGCGAAGCGAAACTGGCGCCCGTCGGCACGCTGGGCGGCCTGTCGGCCCTGATCACTGAAGGAAAACGTGCGATCACGGTGCGTGTCAACGACGTCATCGGCGTGGCCGGCTTCACGCTGCCGGGCAACTACGTCGACATCATCGTCAGCACTGAAAAGGATCCGACCCCGGAAGCGAATGGACGCGAACAGAGCATCTCGAAGATCGTGCTCGAGCGCATCCTAGTGCTGGCGGTGGCGCAGGAGGTCAACCGCGACGAAACCAAACCACGCGTCGTCAACGCCGTCACGCTCGAAGTGACGCCGGAACAGGCCGAAACGCTCGACCTGGCACGCAGTGTCGGCACGCTGTCACTGGCGCTGCGTAACCAGGTCGATCCGCAATCGGCCCAGACCGAAGGCGCCACCAAACTGACCCTGCTGCCAAGCGCGCTGGTCGTCAAGCCGGTCCCGGCAAAACCGGTGGTTGCGCCGCGCCGTCCCGAGAAGCCCGCCGTTCACCGGGTCGCGACGCCCCCCGCGCGGCGCAACTGCGTCACCGTCATCAACGGCTTGCATTCCTCGCAAGAGTGCTTCTGATCCCTTTACCGTGTCAGGTGAAACCATGAACACACGTCTTACGAAACCACTCCGACCGAATGCTGCGTCACGCGTTGTGCGCCGGCCCATGCTGCGCCACGTTGTCCTGGGCAGCATGGCGCTGGTGCTGGCAGGCGGCGCACACGGGGCGCGCCCCGTCGTGCAGTCCGAAGTGATCTCCGTCGTCAGCGAGCGCAACGAAATCGGCCCGCGCTGCAAAGGCGAAGCCGCGCGTCCGGCCCAGGTCGCGCTTCAGATGGGAAAGTCGACCCTGATGCGGCTGCCGGAGGCGGTCCAGAACCGCAGTGTCGGCAACCCGGCTGTCGTTCAGGCAATGCTGGTTGCACCGGATACGATGTACATCGCCGGGGTCGACGTCGGCACGACCAACATGATCGTTCAGGGACGCAGTGGCCTGTGCAGCGTGCTCGACATCACGGTGGCGATGGACCCGAGCGCGCTGCAGGCTACACTCGCCGCGGTGATGCCGGAAGAAAAAGAGATCCGGGTGCTCGCCGCGGCCGATTCGCTGGTGCTGACCGGGACCGTCGCCGATGCCTCCGTGGTGGCCCGCGCCGTGGAGCTGGCCGCGGCCTACGTACGCCGTCCGTTGCGCGCGCTGGGCGCGGTGCCGAAGGAGCTTGAGCCGAAGTCCGGTGGCGCCGCCGCCGGCGGCCCGGAGGTGCGCGTGGTGAACATGCTGAGCGTCAGCGCACCGCAGCAGGTGCTGCTCGAGGTCAAGATCGCCGAGGTGTCCAAGACCCTGCTCGAACGGCTCGAGGCCGGCGCCAGCTGGCGCTTCTCGTCGGGCAGCTGGGCCGCCGCCCTGGCATCGAACTTCCTGAGCGGCACGGCCGGTGCGAGACTCGGCGCAAGCAAGCAGAGCGGCAACGGCCTCGTTCTGGACGCCCAGACGCAGGATAGCCTGATACGTGTGCTGGCCGAGCCGAATGTGATGGCGATCAGCGGCCAGGAAGGCAGTTTCCTCGCCGGCGGCAAGTTTTATATCCCCGTGGCGCAGGACAATAACAAGGTTACGCTGGAAGAAAAGGAATTCGGCGTGGGCCTGCGCTTTACTCCGACGGTGCTCAGCGGTGGACGGATCAACCTGCGCGTAGCGCCTGAGGTGTCGGAGTTGTCGCGCGAAGGCATCGGCATCAACGCCAGCGGCACCAATGGCACTGCGGTCCTGCCGGTTGTGACCACGCGCCGGGCCAGCACTACCGTGCAGCTGTATGACGGCCAGAGTTTTGCCATCGGCGGTCTGATCAAGAACAACCTCATCACCAACCTGAAGGGCTTGCCGGTGTTGGGCGAGGTGCCAGTACTCGGGGCGCTGTTTCGCAGTACCGACTTCCAGCAGGACCGCACCGAGCTGGTCTTCGTGATCACCGCGCGCCTGGTCAAGCCGCTGACGGCAACCGGTTATGCACTGCCCACCGACGGCGTCGATGCACCTTCGCGCGCCGCCCTGATGCTCGGCGGGCGCCTCGAACGCGCCGCCAAGGCGCCGGCGCCGGCTGCGCGCACGGGCCAGAGTGTCGACGGTTTCGAACTCAAATAGGAGGCGGCTATGGCAACCAAGACAATCGCATGTATCGCAGTATTCGTGCTGCTGCAGGGCTGCTCGACTGCGCCGCGCTTCGAAAAGAATTTCGGTGTCTCTGTACGCGCCAACCTGGCGGCGCAGACGGTCGACCCGCGCGGCGCGGCCAACGCCAATCCTGCCAGCGGTATCGACGGACCGGCCGCGCAGGCGGCACACGAGCGCTACCAGCGTTCGTTCACCCAGCCCGAGAGCGCCGCGAGGGCACCGTTGCTCAACACGCTCGGCAACGGGCAGTGAGACACCGCGGCTGACCGGTTCCCCGCCCATCCCAGTGCTTCAACAAGGATCGTCATGAAAGCCCTTTTGATCAGCCGCGACAGCCTGCTGTTTGCCGAGCTTGCGTCCCAGGGAGCAGCCCGCGTGCCGCCGCTGAACGTGGCCAACAGCCGTGTCTCGATGCGCGAGGCGCTCGATCGGCCGCTGGGCGAGGCTCCGGGACTGGTCCTTGTCGACGCCAGCGAAGGTGGGCCTGATGATGCCGACCTGCTCGAACGCCTGGCGCGCCAGTACCCGGACGCCCAGTTCATGCTGCTGACCAGCCAGCACCAGCCGGAATTCCTGATCCGCGCGATGCGTGCGGGCGTGCGCGAGGTGCTGCAGTTGCCGCTGGTGCACCGTGCCTTCCATGAGGCGATGGATCGCATTGCCACTGCGGCCGGCGTCGGCCAGCTGCGCGAGGGCAAGGTGCTCGCCTTCATTGCCTGCAAGGGCGGCAGCGGCGCCACCTTCATCTCCACCAATTTCGGTTATGCGCTGGCGACGCTGGCCGAGAAGAAGGTGCTGCTGATTGACCTGCACGGCCAGTTCGGCGACGCCGCCCTGTATGTGTCGGACCAGAAGCCGGCCATGACCCTGTCCGACGTATGCGAACAGATCGCCCGCATCGACGGCCCCTTTCTTGATTCCTGCCTGGTGCACGTAACGCGCGGATTCGGGGTGCTGGCCGCGGCCGACGACCCGGCCCAGGCGAAGGAAGCCAAGCCCGAGCACATCGACGCCATCCTGCGCGTCGCACGCCAGCACTACGACTACATCGTGCTCGACGTCGGGCGCCAGATCGACGCCGTTTCGCTGCGCGCGCTCGACAGCACCGACACCATCTATCCGGTGCTCCAGCTCGCACTACCCGACATCCGCGACGCGCGCCGCCTGCTCGACATCTTCCGCTCGCTCGGCTACCCGCTCGAGTCGATCCAGCTGATCGTCAACCGCTATGAGAAAGGCGGCCGCCTGCGCCTGCCCGACCTGCACGCGGCGCTCGGCTGCGAGGTCGTGCATACCGTGCCGAACGACTACGTCGCCGTTACCGATTCGGTCAACCAGGGCGTGCCGGTACTCGAACTGTCGCGCACGAGCGCAGCTGCGCGCAGCCTGGCCGACCTGGTGGAATTGGTCACCGCGCGGCGCGCTCCCGAAACCCGTGGCCTGCTTGACCGCCTGTTCGGTCGCGGTGAAGCCGACTATTAATCTGTAAGGAGAATCCATGTCGCTGCGCGAACGCCTTTCCGTCCCGGACGACGACCGCAAGGCCAGCGTGTTGCCGGCCGAGGCCAGCAACGGGGCTTACCAGGAGCTGAAAAGGACGATGCACCAGATGATCCTCGACCGGATCGACCTGGAGCGCCTGAAGCGCCTGACCGCCGAGCAGTTCAAACACGAGCTGGCGCTGCTGATCCAACGCATCATCGAGGAAGAGCGCATCGTCCTCAACCAGCACGAGCGCCACAATCTCGTGCTCGACATCCAGCATGAAATGCTTGGCTTCGGCCCGCTCGAGCCGCTGCTGAACGACCCGACCGTTTCCGACATCCTGGTCAACACCGCCAGCCGCGTCTACGTCGAGCGCCGCGGCAAACTGGAGCTGACCGACATCAGCTTCCACGACAACGCGCACCTGATGAAGATCATCGAGAAGATCGTCTCGCGCGTGGGGCGCCGCGTCGACGAGTCGAGTCCGATGGTCGATGCCCGCCTGCCCGACGGTTCGCGCGTGAATGCGATCATTCCGCCGCTGGCGGTCGACGGACCGATCCTGTCGATCCGCCGCTTCGGCGCCACGCCGCTGTCGGTGCAGAACCTGCTCGACTACAAGAGCGTGACGCCGCCGATGGTCAAGGTGCTGCAGGGCCTGGGCATCGCCAAAATCAACATCCTGATCTCGGGCGGTACCGGCAGCGGCAAGACCACGCTGCTCAACCTGCTGTCGGGCTTTATCCCGGCCAACGAGCGCCTTGTCACCATCGAAGACGCGGCCGAACTGCAACTGCGCCAGCCACACGTGGTCCGCCTCGAGACGCGCCCGGCGAATATCGAAGGCAAGGGCGAGGTCACCCAGCGCGCGCTGGTCAAGAACGCGCTGCGCATGCGCCCGGACCGCATCATCCTCGGCGAAGTGCGTGGAGCCGAAGCGCTCGACATGCTGCAGGCGATGAATACCGGTCACGAAGGCTCGCTGGCGACCATCCACTCGAACACCCCGCGCGACGCCCTCGCGCGCCTGGAAAACATGGTCGGCATGGCCGGGGCAAACCTGACCCCGCGCGCCATCCGCCAGCAGATCTGCTCGGCGGTGACGGTGGTGGTGCAGGCCTCGCGTCTGATCGACGGCGGCCGCAAGCTGGTCAGCATCCAGGAAATCACCGGGATGGAAGGCGACATTATTTCCATGCAGGAGATCTTCCGTTTCGAGCAGACCGGCGTCGACCGCGACGGCAAGGTGCTGGGCCATTTCTCTGCCACGGGTGTGCGGCCGCGCTTTGCCGACCGTCTGAAGATGTACGGCTTCGACATCCCCGACGACACGTTCAATCCCGACCGCATTTACCAATGAACCCGCAGGCCCTGCCTGCAGTGGAGCCGTGCCATGGACCTGCTTTTCTACAGCTTCACCGTCTTCCTGTTCGCTGCGGTCATTCTTTTGATCGAGGGCGTCTACCTGTGGTGGTCGAGCACCCACGGCAAGGCCGCGCAACGCATTGCGCGCCGGCTGCAGGTCATGTCCGGCGGGGCGGGACGGGGCGCGGAGCGCATCTCGATCCTCAAGCAGCGCCGTTTCAGCACCCATGACGCATTCGATCGCCTGCTGCAGCAAATCACGCCACTTCAACGGCTCGACGCCTTGCTGGTCCAGGCCGGCAGCAAGCTGACGGTCGAGCGCTTCCTCGGCTGCTCCTTGGCATCCTTCCTGCTTGGCTTCATAGCGAGTACGCGCTGGCCGCTGCCACCGGCGCTGCGCGTCGTGCTGGCGCTGATGGCGTTCGGCATTCCGTACTGCCTGTTACGGCGCTCGCGCAGGCAGCGCCTGCGCCGCATCGAACACCAGCTGCCGGACGCCGCCGATTTCATCGCCCGCGCCCTGCGTGCCGGGCATTCGTTTACCAACGTGCTGCAGATTGTCGGTAATGAGCTGCCCGAGCCGCTGAGCAGCGAATTTCGCGTCGCGCGCGAGGAAATCAACTACGGCGTGCCGATGGACGAAGCCCTGCACAACATGGCCGAGCGCATCCCTCTCACCGACCTGCGCTACCTGATCATCGCGGTGCTGATCCAGCGCGAGTCGGGCGGCAACCTGGCCGAGATCCTCGGCAATATCAGCACCATCATCCGCAGCCGCCTGAAGCTGTTGGCCCAGGTGCGCGTGCTGTCGGCTGAAGGCCGCATGTCGGCCTGGATCCTCGGCCTGCTGCCGTTTGGCGTCGCGCTGATGCTGGCGCTGGTTAACCCGAAATACGTCAGCATGCTGTGGACCGACCCGAGCGGGGTGCGCATGCTTTGGTATGCCGCCGGCATGATCCTGTTCGGGGTGGTGTGGCTGCGCAGAGTCATCCGAATCCGCGTCTGAGGAGCTGCAATGAATGCTGCACAATTATCTTTCCTGTTGATCGTCTTCGGCATCGTCTGTGCGCTGGCCTGGCTGGCGATGATGCTGTTCGCGCCGGTAGCGCTGCGTAACCGCCTGCGCCGCTTCAGCAGCAAATCCGAGAGCACCGCGCTCGAATCCGACGGATGGGTCGAGCGCGTTGCCAAGGCCACCCAGCCCCTCGGGAAACTGTCGGTGCCGGAGGAGGGCTGGGAAAAGTCGGCGCTGCGTACCCGCTTCATGAATGCAGGCTGGCGCAACCCGGTCGCGCCAACCCTGTTCTTCGCTTCGAAAACGGTGCTGGCGCTGCTTGGGCCGGCGATCGTTGGCGTGCTGGTCGCAAGCTCGGTGATCATGCTCGCGGGGAGCAAGCTGCTGTTCCTGTTGCTGCTGACGGCGACGGTTGGTTACTACCTGCCGAACCTCGTGTTGGACCGCATCGTGCGCCGCCGCAAGCGCGAGATTTTCGAGACACTGCCTGACGCGCTCGATCTGCTGACCGTTTGCGTCGAGGCCGGCTTGAGCCTGGAACGGGCCTTCGTCAAGGTAGCCGGCGAGATTCATATCAAGAGCGTGACACTGGCGCAGGAATTGCAGCTCGTGCTGATGGAAATGCGCGCCGGCTTCACCAAGGAAAAAGCCTTGCGCAACTTCGCCCTGCGCAGCGGCGTTGACGATATCGACACGCTGGTGGCCATGCTGATCCAGTCCGAGCGCTTCGGCACCAGTGTCGGCGATTCCCTGCGAGTGTATTCCGAAAACCTGCGTACCAAACGCCGCATGGTGGCCGAGGAATGCGCCGCCAAGATCGGGCTGAAGCTCTTGTTTCCACTTATTTTCTGCATTTTCCCGACCCTGCTGATGGTCTTGGTGGGGCCGGCGGTACTGCAGCTGACCCGCACACTGGGTGCCATCAGCAGCACGCAATGATTCGAGAGGAGTATGACCATGTCCACCTGCATGATGCTCAAGAAAATGTCGATCCTGTGCGCCGGCACACTGCTGCTCGCCTGCGCCGAGGTCGGGCGTCACCCCGAACGAGCGCCGCAGGCCGACGCCGACCTGATCTACGATGGGGGGCGCCAGCATCACCTCGCCGGACGCTATGAGGAAGCCATCGCCGCCTACCGCACGGTACTCGCGGCGGCGCCAAGCCATGTGCGTGCACGCAACGCGCTGGCCGCAACCTATGGGCGGAAGGGGGACTTCGCCCAGGCCATCCCGATCTGGCGCGCCCTGACCGAAGAACTGAGCGCAAGTGCCGGCCCGGACGGCGCCTACCTGTTCGCCAACCTTGGCTATGCCTACCTGCTGGGCGGCGACCACGATAAAGCCGTCGCCGCGCTCGAACGTGCCTGCCTGCTCGACCCGCTCGATCACCGCGCCTGGCATAACCTGGGAGAATCGCTGCGCCGCCTTGGCCAGGTGGATCGCGCGGCACTGATGCTGCGCCAGGCCAAGGCGCTGCGCGAGCACAATTTTCAGAGCGACCATGCAGCCGTGGGCGGTACCGCCGTGGCGGCGATCGAAGCTGCCGTCGCCATGCCGGCACGGCCGGACCCAGGCTGGGCCGCGACTGAAGTGCGTACCGCCGCCGACGGCACCCTCGAGCTCCTGCGGGTGCCGGCGCAGCGGGTCATCGCCGCAGCCGCACCGCAGCGCGAACCCGCACCTCTTCCGCCTGCAGAAAGGCGGCCCGATCTCGTGTTGCTCGAGATTCGCAATGGAAATGGGGTGACCGGCATGGCACGCGCGCTGTCGCGCCAGGTCAAGGACGACGGCCTGCAGGTCACGCGCTTGAGCAACGCGAAGGGTTTCAACGTCCGCCGCACGCGTATCGAGCACGGTGCGGCTTTCCGCGGGGCCGCCGAGCGGCTGGCCGAGCGCCTCGCCGGGAGCTTCGACAAGGTCCAGGTCGTGCAGGTCGACAATTGCAAGCCGACCGATATGCGCCTGGTGCTCGGCCGGGACCTGGGACGCGCACAGCTGACGCTGCGGCCAGCGCCGGAACGCGGACAAACATATGCAGCGGCGCCATTGCCGCCGTCGGCGCCTTGACAGGTCCCCGAAGATCACTTTTGTTCCGTATCAAACCCTGGCAACGCGCGCACCCGAAAATAGGGCGATATCACCTTATTTCACAGGAGCGTTGCCATGAACATTGCACAGCGTTTCACTGCCATCCTCGCCACCATCATCGTCTTCGTGGTGGCAGGATGCGCACCGACGAGCACGCGCCAGGGTACGGGCGAGTTCATCGATGACGCCGTCATTACCAGCAAGGTCAAGGCGGCCTTTGCCGCCGATCCCACCGTCAAGGCCACCGAAGTACAGGTGGAAACCTTCAAGGGCACGGTGCAGCTGAGCGGCTTCGTCGAATCGCGCGAAAGCGCACAAAAAGCGGTGCAGATCGCGCGTCAGGTCAAGGGCGTCACCGAAGTGCGCAACAACACGATCGTGAAATAGCCTTGGCGCTCAACGCCAGTTCACCTTGCCGAGGCCGCCTGTCGTGGCGTTACGCTGGGTGGGTTTGCCGTACACCGTGACCGACCCCATGCCGTTCAGGTCGACATCGATCGCCGAACTGGCATGCACGGTCGCGCCGCCCAGACCACTCACGTCGAGGTCGACGATGTCGGCGCGCAGCTTTTCCGCATCAAGATTGCCGACGCCGGCAAGCGTCGCGTGCAAGCTCCGGGTGTGGCCCGTCACAGCCAGTTGCCCTGCACCATTTAGCGCCAGATCCATCCGTTCCGTTTTGGCCGCGTCAATCTTCAGGCTGCCGGCGCCGCCGAGACGGGCATCGATGTTGCGATAGCTGCCGTTGAGCGTCATGCTCCCGGCGCCGTCGAGGGCAAGCTTGATCTTGTCGCCGCCAAAGCCGCTGACCGTGCTGGCCCCAACGCCTTCGGACACGAGTTCGGCCAGGTTCGGCACGGTGAGCTCGGCGCGCAAGCGCGGCTTTCTATTCCCGAAGTTCCAGTTGTTGCGGCCCTCGGTGTCGATCTCCAGCGTGTCGCCGCGCTGGTGCGTCGTCACGCGTGCGATATCGTCGCGTTCACCGGAGAGCACGAGCGATGGCCTGGCTCCCTGGCGCACAACGAGATCGACCACGCCGTCCAGCTTGACCCGCAACACGCGCGCATCGACCGCGCGCGTTTCGCGCACGATGTCGGCCGCCAGGACGGCGCCCGCGCCGAGGGTCAGGGCCGTAGCCATCAGGGTGGTGCCGAGCAGTTTGTTCATGGTGGTCTCCGTGATCGAATAGTCATTGCACTATAGATCCGTGACCGGCACCGGGCGTGGCCTGTGCGACGGGCTGCACAATATGCGGAATGGAACGTGAAACGGCCGCGCAACCAACCGCCGGCACGAGGCAGCACGCCGCCTCGATGGCCTGGCACCGTCCAGTCAGCGCCGCAGTGACCGTCGCAGGAGCACGCCGGCGCCCAGCAGGGAGAGCACGACCACAGCAAGCGCCACCCAGCCTTCGTACTCATGGATCAGGTGCGGCGCGCCGCTGGCGTGCGCGCGGGCAGGGGTGGCGGTCAGCATGGCGATCAGGATCGCGAGGCAGAGCACGGCAATCGGGGCAAGGCGGCGCAGGAAGGGAGACATCACAACTCCTTGGGTTGATGGTTGGTGCGAGCGGCATCGAGCAGGCCCTGATGCCGGACAAATGCAACGATCTCGTCGACACCCGCACCGTGTCGCAGGCTGGTGAAGACAAACGGGCGAGCGCCGCGCATACGGGCGGCGTCCGCACGCATCACCTCGAGATTCGCCCCGACATGCGGCGCCAGGTCGGTCTTGTTGATGACAAGCAGGTCCGAACGGGTGATGCCCGGCCCACCCTTGCGTGGAATCTTTTCGCCGCCGGCAACGTCGATCACGTAGATCGTCAGGTCCGACAGTTCCGGGCTGAACGTCGCGGCCAGGTTGTCGCCGCCCGATTCGATCAGGATCAGATCAAGCTTGGGGAAGCGCCGACGCATCTCCGCCACCGCCGCGAGGTTGATCGAGGCATCTTCGCGGATCGCCGTATGGGGGCAGCCGCCGGTCTCGACGCCCATGATCCGCTCCTCGGGGAGTGCGCCGGCCACCGTGAGGATGCGCGCATCCTCCTTGGTGTAGATGTCGTTGGTGATCGCGCAGATCTCGTAGGTGTCGCGAAAGCGCTTGCAGAGCTGCTCCATCAGCGCGGTCTTGCCGGAGCCCACGGGCCCACCGATTCCCACGCGCAGCGGTCCGTTGATGCCGTTTGACGATGTCATGACCTGAACCACCTCG
>JAQGLR010000122.1 GCA_028292765.1 Massilia sp.
GGTCGCTGCGCAGCATCAGGAGGTCGAAGTCCACGCCGACCTGGCGCAGCAGTTCACGGCGCCGCGGGCTTTTCGAGGCGAGGTAGATTTTTTTGTCGAGCAATCTCATGGGATGGCTGTCGTCAGACGCGGTGGTACGGATGGTTCTGGGTGATGGACCAGGCACGGTAGAGTTGTTCCGCCAGAATGACGCGCACCACGCCGTGAGGCAAGGTCATGCTCGAAATACGGATCAAGCCTTCTGCCCGGGCCTTGAGGTCGGGGTCGAGGCCGTCCGCGCCGCCGATGAGGAACACGGTATCGCGGCCGTCCTGTTGCCAATTCAGCAATTGTTGGGATAATCCCACACTTGTCAGGTCCTTGCCGCGCTCGTCGAGGGCGATGATGCGTGCGCTTTTCGGCAGCACGGCTTCGATGCGCTCGCGCTCGAGCGCCATCGCAGTGGCGGCCGTCTTGCTGCCCGAACGTTCGACCGGCTTGATTTCCTTGAGCACGATGCGCAGCTCGGGTGGCATGCGCTTCGTGTACTCGGCGAAACCGGTTTCGATCCAGGCCGGCATTTTATGGCCGACCGCGGCGATGATCAGTTGCATTGAAACTTACTTTATATAAGTTACTCGGCAACCTTCCTGGCGACGCGCTTGATGACTTTCTTCACCGGTTCGGCGTCGACGGGAGCGGCCGCCTTGGGCGTGCGCTTCGGCGGCTTGGCCTTTGTTGCCTCGACGGCGGCGATCTCGGTCTTGCTCGGCGCAACGCGCACGACCTTGCCGACTGCTTTGGAGGCAGCCTTGGCGGCCGGTTTCCTGGCAGGCGCCTTGGTGGCGGTCGTTTTGGCCGCGGCCTTGCGGGCAGCCGGCTTGCGCTCGTTGACCGGCTTGACTTCCGGCGCGTCCTGGTTCGCGGCCAGGTGCTTCGACTTGAGCTTCGGTTCGGCCGCGTCGATCGCTTCCGGCGTCGACTTGCGCTTGGCAGCGCCCAGCTTGACCGGCTTTTCGCCCCAGATTTCCTCCAGGCGGTAGTACTGGCGAATGGCCGGCTGCATGATGTGGACGATCATGTCGCCGAGGTCGACCAGCACCCATTCGCCGGTGTCTTCGCCCTCCATGCCGATGACGTCGCCGCCAGATGCCTTGACCTTGTCGCGCACCGAAGCGGCCAGCGCCTTGGTTTGGCGGTTCGACGTACCCGAGACGACCGCGATGCGATCGAACAGGCTGGTGAGCCCGGTCGTATCGAACAGCATGATCTCCTGGCCCTTGACGTCTTCGAGGGCGTCGACGACGACCGTTTGCAGTTTTTTGATATCCATTAGCTCTTGTATAAATTATGGTGTTGAATATAGTCTAGCACTACCGGGGCGGCGAGCAAGTTCACGTTAGTGTCCGCGGTCGCCCCCTTCAGTAGTGCGCGCACCCTTGTAGCCGAAATGTCGACTGCAAGCGTGTGCGCCAGGCACACCAGCCCTGCGGGCGTGGTGCGCACTTGTCCGGGTGGCGCCAGTCGCGGCGCCAGTTCGTGCGCCACCGCGGGCGGCAGCGCTTCCTGTTCCAGCGTATAGCCGGGGCGCGCCGCGACGCCGAGGTTGGCCAGCGCGAACAACTGTCGCCAGTCACGCCAGCTGTCGAGGTTCTGCAACTGGTCGGCGCCCATCAGGAACACGATCGATGCGTCGGGACCCAGTTCGGCGCGCAGGCCGCGCAGGGTCTCGACGGTGTAGGTCGGGCCGCCCAGTTCGAGTTCGCGGCGGTCGATCGTCACAACCAGGCCGGCATCCGCAAACGCCAGCTCCAGCATCGCCACCCGTTGTTCGTCGTTCGCCCCGAGGCTTGCTTTTTGCCAGGGCCGAGCCGGCAGCACGCGCAGTTCGTCCGGCCTGAGCGATTCGGAAAAGAGGCGCGCCAGCGCGACGTGTCCTTGGTGTACGGGATCGAAACTGCCCCCCAGCAGGGCGATGCAAGCGGTCACGAAGCGAGCCAGTCCCGGTGCGGCAGGAAGTCAAGGTACAGCGCGGCCTCGGGGCTGCCCGGTTCCGGATGCCAGTCGTAGCGCCATTTGACGATCGGCGGCAGCGACATCAGGATCGCCTCGGTGCGCCCGCCCGACTGCAGGCCGAAGTGCGTGCCGCGGTCCCACACCAGGTTGAACTCGACGTAACGCCCGCGCCGGTAAGCCTGGAAATCGCGCTCGCGCTCGCCGTAGGGCGTGTCCTTGCGGCGTTGAAGGATCGGCAGGTAGGCGCCCGTGAAACCGTCGCCGACGGCGCGCACCATGGCGAAGGCATCATCGAAGGGCAGTTCGTTGAAGTCGTCGAAAAAGATGCCGCCGACGCCGCGCGCTTCCTTGCGGTGCTTGATATAAAAATACTCGTCGCACCACTTCTTGAAGCGCGGGTGCAAGTCGTCGCCATACGGCGCCAGCGCGTCGTGGCAGACCTGGTGGAAGTGGCGCGCGTCCTCTGCGTTGCCATAGTAGGGCGTCAGGTCCATGCCGCCGCCGAACCACCAGACCGGGTCCTGGCCTTCAGCCGTCGCTTCGAAAAAGCGCACGTTCATGTGGACCGTCGGCGCGTAGGGATTGCGCGGATGGAGCACCAGCGACACGCCCATCGCTTCCCAGGCGCGGCCAGCCAGTTCCGGGCGGGCTGCGGCGGCCGATGGCG
>JAQGLR010000159.1 GCA_028292765.1 Massilia sp.
ATGCATACCCCCGCCGCGGCTCGCTGGCGGCGCCGGAAGGCGCCGGAGCGCCCCGGTAATGCGGCTCGTTGATGAGGCGTGAAGAATGTGGTGCCGGTATATTTCCCGACCGCCGACGCCGGTAGGGCAGCTTTGCTGCCTGGTTCTTGCGAACAGGCCTATCTTCGCGCGCAAATGTGAGGTGCGTTTGACCGCTGCGTGACAACGGTCGGACACCGAAGAACTTACATGCGTTTTACCGCGCCCCCAGCCGATTTGTCGAGCAGGCTGTCGCACATCGTCAGCACCGCGCGCACCAGCTCGGCCGGCGCGACAGGTTTCGCCAGGTACTCATCGAAACCCGCCTCCAGCGCGCGCAGCCGGTCTTCGCGGCGCGAGAATGCGGTCAGGGCGAGGGCGCGCACGCCCGCGACCTGGGCGTTGCCCGAGGCGCGCACGCGCCGAATCAGTTCCAGGCCGTCCATTTCCGGCATGCCGATGTCGCTGATCATCAAGTCCGGCTTGAGCTGGTCGATCGTCTGCAGGGCTTCATAGGCGGTCGATGCGGTGACGATGGTCGCGGCCATGTCGGCCAGCACGTAACGGACGATGTCGAGCGAATCGCGCTCGTCGTCCACCACCAGGATCGTCAGTCCGGCCAGGGCGCCGCTGCTGGCGCGCACGGCGTCGAGGTCGTACGCCTTGACCAGGCAATCGGGCGCCGGCGTCGCGTCGGCCGCGCCGACCAGCGGCATGCTCAGGGTGAAGGTGGCGCCCTTGTTCTCGCCGGCGCTGGCGGCGCGCAACTGGCCGCCCTGGAGCTCGACCAGTTGGCGGGCGATCGACAGGCCCAGCCCGAGGCCGCCGTGGCGGCGCGTGGACGAGGCGTCGGCCTGGCGGAAGCGGTCGAACACGTACGGCAGGAATTCGGGCTGGATGCCGATGCCGGTGTCCGCCACCTCGATCACGATGGCCTCGCCCTGGCGTTTCGAACTGATCCGCACTAAGCCCCCGCCGGGCGTGAACTTGATGGCGTTCGACAGCAGGTTGGTCATCACCTGCTGCAGGCGGCCGGCGTCGGCCGTCAGCGGGCCGGCATGGCTTTCGATCCGGGTTTCCAGGCGCACGCCCTTGGCAATCGCGCTCGGGCGTACCGTCTCCACGGCGGCGGCGATGAAGTCCGATGGCCAGGTGCGGTCGACCTCGATGCGGATATTGCCGGCGATCAGGCGGCTCATGTCGAGCATGTCTTCGATCAGCTGCGACTGCGCGCGCGCGTTGCGCTCGATCGTCTGCAGGCCGCGCTTCAGCATTTTTTCGTCCTTGCCGCCGTCCATCAGCAGCTGCGCCCAGCCGAGCATGGCGTTGAGCGGCGTGCGCAGTTCGTGCGACAGCGTCGACAGGAATTCGTCCTTCATGTCGGACAGGCGCTCGGCTTCGACGCGCGCTTTTTGCTCGTGCAGGTAAAGGGTCTCGTGTTCGGCCGAGGTGGCCAGCGACGCGGCCAGGATGCGCGAGCGGTCTTCCAGGCGCGAGTCGTAGACGGCGACCAGGGTGGCGATGGTCAGCAGCAGCAGGGCGGTCACGGTCACCATGGCGGCCAGCAAGTCCTGGCTGATGCCGGCGCCGGCGTCGGCGACGAGGCAGACACTGCCCGGCCGGAAATGCGCCGCTTCCATGCCGGTGTAGTGCATGCCGACGATCGCGCCGCCCATCACGACGGCGGCGGCCAGCTGCGCGAGCCTGCCGCGCAGCAGCCGGTCGCGCAGGTGGAAGGCAATCCATAGCGCGCCGGCCGAGGCGGCGATTGCAATCACCACCGAGGCGGCGAACAGCAGCGGGTCGTATTCGATGCCGGGACGCATGCGCATCGCCGCCATGCCGGTGTAATGCATCGCGTTGATGCCCATTCCCATCAGCACGGCGCTGATGGCGAAATGGGAAGCCGTGGGCGCGGGACGGCTGATGAGCGACATGGCAAGCAGCGAGGCCAGCACCGGCAGCAGCCAGGACACGAAGGTGATCGCGCCATCGTAGCCGACCGGGAAGGGCAGGCGGAAAGCCTGCATGCCGATGAAGTGCATGGCCCAGATGCCGGAGCCCATGGCGAAGGCGCCGCCGGCCATCCACCAATACGTCGCGCTTCCGTGCGAATGGCGTACCCGTTCGGCCAGGCTCAGCGCGGTGTAGGAAGCATAGATCGCAACCAGGATCGACACCACGACAAGCGTCGGTTCGTAATGCCCAAGAGACATGGTAAGTTCGCTAGCTCACCGGAAAGACACCGGTGCAGGGAGAAGAAAAGGCTGGAAAGCCAAGTCTACACGGGAGCAGCCGGGTTCGCAGTAACTTTCCGTAGCGCAACTTATGGTTGGCGTGCGGGTGCAACAGCTCAGCTCGGTTCCTGATCTCGATCAGGGCATCATCTGGGGAATACGGCAGGAAACCGCGGGCCAGGCCTGGCTTGCCGCCCGGGCGCCAGGTCAGCGCTTCAGGATGACCGCCGCCATCGCCGCGACCGCACCCGCCGCCGCGAAGGCCCAGGGTCCGACGCGCATGTCGCTCGCCTGTCCGGACGGTACTGCCAATGGCCCGGATGCAGGGCGCCAGCCGTCGCGCTGGGCGGCGGCGGCCCGGGCGGCGGCCGCTTCGGTCTCGTAAAAGGCGGAGAAGCGTTCCAGGTCGAGCGGATTGAGGGTCGCCATGAAGGCCACGATCTGGTCGTGCTGGTCGAGCCGCACCTGGTAATGGTTGCGCCCGGCGGCCACGGCGTTGCGCAGGTGCGCGGCTTCCTTTTCGACCAGTTCGCGTACGCTCTCACGCGTGATGACGGGAAGAACGATCTTCGGTCGCTCAACGCTGCGTCTGTCGGTTTGCACGTGCTGTCTCTCTCGGTAACGCTATATAGATGGCAAGTCTACGTCGCCGCCTGTATCGTTGCCAACACGCTTGGCAGGAAAATGTTTCAAAAGCCCCGTTAATGGTGTCATCGCCCGGGAAAACCGTCTAATATTTCAGCCGGGGAAATCATCTTTCTCTGTATTATTACTTTGCCACTTCGCTTGTGGCCAGTTTGTAGTCCCGGCTTGCTGCGCCAGTCGCATTCATCCTGATAGAGCTTCCCCATCTCCAGGCGACGCAGAAACGAGCATTCCATGGAACGACATGACCAACGCGGCACGTCTCGCAAGGCTGGCTGAAGAAAATACTGCCCTGATCGAAAACTCCCTCGACCTGATCGCCCTGACCGACGCCGAAGGTTATTTCCTTCGCGTCAACAGTGCGGCGCTCGAGCGCCTCGACTATCGTCCCGAGGAGCTGGTCGGGCGCAACTACAGCGAGCTGCTGCGCGTCGACGATCGGGAAAAATTCCGGGTGGTGCGGGCGGAACTGCGCGCCGGCATCTCGACCCGGAGCTGCCTCGAGCACCGCTGGTTACGCAAGGACGGCAGCGCGGTCATGATGTCGGTCCCGGTGCGCTGGTGCGCCCTCAATCAGGTGACGTACGCAACGGCACGCGACATCACGGCGCAGCACCTGGCGCGCGAGCAGCTGCACAAGTCGCAGCATGCTGCGCGAACTGCACGAACTCGGTGTGAAGCTGGCGGTCGACGATTTCGGCACCGGTTATTCGGGGCTGGCCTACCTGCGCAGCTTCCCGATCGACGTGCTCAAGCTCGACCGCTCGTTCGTGCTGCAACACGACGAGCGCATCAGCGCCTTCGACTTCGTGAAAGCGTTTGTCGACATGGCGCACGCGCTGAAGATGTCGGTGGTGGCCGAAGGCGTGGAGATGCTCGATGTCGTCGAGTTCCTGCGCTCGGCCGCCTGCGACGAGGCGCAAGGCTATTATTTTGCCCGGCCGATGCCCCTTTGCCAGCTGCGCCTGCTGCTGGCAAACGAGGGCAGGGCTGAAGCCTAAGGCGCGCCGCCCAGGTCGCGTTCGTGCCCGTCGTCCACCGATTCCTCATGGACTGCGGTGAACCGTTCCGTTGTCGTGCTGTCGTCGAGGTCGAGGCGCGATTCGTCGCCAAGCTCGGGCGGATCGAGCATGTCGCGGATGAGCGCGGCCAGCTCCGGGGTATCCCACGCCTGGCCAGCGCGCTGGCGCGCCTCGATGAAATGGGTAATTTCGCGTTCCTGCTGAACGCTCAAGGGCAGGCCGCGAAACGCGGTGCCCGGTTGCGACTCGATCATATGGCCTCCTGCCGAAGCGGTTGCCCCACCCGCACAACCACGCTACGCCGATTCGCCCGCCTCTGGCGCGCGTCAGCGCTGCCTTACACCCAACATCGATATTGCCAAAAGGCTATCGCGCGCTGGCTTCCTGAGCGCGGCGATAGACTCCGGATTGGCTCAAGATTGCGAGGCTTGCCGCCCCGCAGACATGCCGATGTCAATTTGAACAGGAGCGGCGCATCGGAGATGTGATGCCGGCTCCTCCCCCAACCCAGGAGAGCATCATGCAAAAAAACAAAGCTTTGAAAGGACTGCTCGCCGTATCGGCCGCAGCAGCCATGTTCAGCGCCTTCGGCGTCCAGGCACAAACCAGCACCTCCACCCAGAGCGCGGCGGAACTGCAAAAGCAGACCGACCAGGGCACGGCCAACATGACCGGCAAGACCGCCCGTGACGGCACCGCCGGCAACACCAGCAGCCAGGGCATGGAAGACCGCAGCGGCCAGGTCGGCTCCAGCACCGCCGGCCAGACCAGCACCGGCTCGGGCGGCACCGCCGCAGGGTCCACTTCGGGCGCCGCCGGTCATGCCGGCCACAGCGGCCAGAGCGGCAGCACGGCAGGCAGCGCCGGCATGAGCGGCAGCACCGGCACCGGCGCCACCGGCATGTCGAGCCAGACCTCGGGCCAGTCCGGCACCGCGGGCGCAACCGCCGCCGGCACCGCCAAGATGAGCAAGGCCGACAGCAAGGGGATCAGGGACATGGCGATGGTGAACATGGCCGAGATCGAAATGGGCAAGCTGGCGCAGAGCAAGAGCCAGAATCCCGAGGTGAAAACCTTTGCCCAGCAAATGATCGACGACCACACCAAAGGCCTGGCGGAAGTGCAGGGCGTGGCCCAGGCCAAGGGCATGACCCTGCCGACCGAACTCGACGCCAAGCACAAGGCCATGTCGAACAGGCTGTCAAAGCTGACCGGCGAGAAGTTCGACCGCGAATACATGAAGGTTGGCGGCGTGGCAGCGCACAAGGAAGCGCACGCCCTGCTGCAAAAGAACCAGAAGGCCGCCAAGGATCCTGACGTCCAGGCCCTGGTGACCAAGATGATGCCGGTCGTGGAGCAGCACCTGAAATCCGCCCAGCAGATGCCGACGGCCAAGGGCGGCACGACTTCCGGCAAATAAGCGGGCAAACGGGCGCGCAAGGCGGTCGCGCAAGGCGGTAAAAACTACCCTGTGCGCTCCTGCCTGCGCGGCCGGGCTTGCCTGGCCGGACTTCGTTCAGCCCGACTTGTTCTTCCCGTCGAGCCGTTCGATGACGATCTCGATGCCGACGATCGCCTTCAGCAGCCGCTCGATGTAATCGGGCGGGGCATCGTCCGGCGACCACGGCTGCCTCTCCGCCGCTTCGTGCACGGCGCTCTGGCGCCGCAACAGGGCCATGATCCATGCCGGATCGTCGACCGTGCGCAGGCGCCCGTGGGCGTGCACGACGCTGTAATCCCAGGTGGGGACCACGCGGGTGTTGTCGACACTGAATCCCCCGGCCGAGGGCGCCACATAGCCGGACTCGCCGCGAAACACCACCATCACCGCGCCACCGTCGTTGCGCCAGAGCGGGTTGGCGCGCGCGACGTGGGCACGCAGCACGCCCAGGGGCGCATCATCGGGCGCGATTTCGAAGGGAATGTGGTCGGCATCGAGTCCGCCGGCACCGTGCGACACCAGCATGCCGAGCGGATACGCGGCCATCAGCGCATGCAGCACGGCGGGGCGGGTCTCGGCCGTCGAGGCAGGGATGTACATCGGCGCGTCTCCTGATAAAAGTTGCGTTATCGTACGGCACAATTGGAGTTGTTGAAACAGCCATTTCAGGAGCTGGCCGCAGCGGGCCGCCCCTGTGCACCGGCACGCACTGTCTCGCACTGTCCCGCACTGTCCTATACTTGCGCCCATGACGACGATACGCTGCAGCTGGGCCAACCCCGCCAATTCCCGCTACCTCGACTACCACGACCACGAGTGGGGCGTGCCCTGCCATGACGAGAACCGCCTTTTCGAGATGCTCAACCTGGAGGGCGCGCAGGCCGGCCTGTCCTGGGAAACCATCCTCAACAAGCGCGACACCTACCGCGCCGCCTTCGACGGCTGGGACGCCGAACGCATCGCCCGGTATGACGACGCCAGGGTCGCCGAACTGCTGGCCAACCCCGGCATCGTGCGCAATCGCCTGAAAGTGGCGGCGGCAATCACCAATGCGCGCGCCTACCTGGCGCTGCGCGCCGAAGGGCTCACGCTCGACAAGTTCCTGTGGGACTACGTCGACGGCGCACCGCTTGTCATGGACTGGGCGGACGGGGTACGGCCCACGAAGACGGCATTATCAAGCCGCATCTCGAAAGACCTGTCGAAACGCGGCTTCAGGTTCGTCGGCTCGACCATCGTGTATGCCTGGATGCAGGGCATCGGCATGGTGGATGACCACGATCCCCGCTGCTTTCGCCATGCGGGAGCGGCGTGAATCCGGCAAGCTTCTGGCAGGGCCGCGAGCGCTACACGGTCTTCGACACGCAGTACGGCACGGGCGCCAGCGTCGCCGCGGTGATCGAGGCCTGGCGAAGCGACGCCGCGCGGCCTGCGCGCCTGCACATCGTCGCCCTGGCCGACGGCCTGCTGCCGGGTTTTCACCGCATCCCGCAGGAGCAGGCGGGCGTCACGCTCGACCTGCTGGCGGCGCCGCTTGAAGGTGCGCTCTCCCAGCTCTCATGCCGGATCGATTTCGCCTGCCTGCGCGGGGTGCAGGGGCAAGGGACGGGCTTTGCCCGCGGCCTGGCGCGCCTGGTCGCCAGCGACGCGCACCTGGCCTGCGACACCCTGGACGGCGAGCAGCTTGACGCCCTGGCGGCGCAGGGCTTCGTGTTCGACGAAGCTAGCGAAGCTAGCGTAAAGGCGGCGGCGCACTTCGCCAGCCGCAAGCCGCGCCTGCCCCTGGCCCCAGGCCCGGCGCGCCAGGCCATCGTGATCGGCGCCGGGCTGGCCGGATGCGCAGCCGCCGAGCGCCTGTGCGCCCGCGGCTGGCAGGTGACGCTGGTGGATCGCCACGCGGGCCCGGCGCGCGAGGCGTCGGGCAACCTGGCCGGCATCTTCATGCCGCTGCTGTCGAAAGACGACAACATCCCGACCCGGCTCACGCGCGCCGCCTACCTGTACGCGCTGCGTTACTGGGAAACGCTGGGCGGTATCGGCGGCGCGATCGAAGGGGCGGCCTGCGGCGTGATGCAGCTGGCGCGCGACGCCGGGCACGCCGCGGCGTCGCGTGCGATTGCGGCGAGCGGACACTATCCACGGGAGTTCGCCGAGTGGCTGGAAGCAGCGCAGGCGCAGCAGCTGCTTGGCCTGCCCGCGCCCGATGGCGCCTGGCTGTTCCGGCAGGGCGGCTGGGCGCGCCCGGGCAGCGTCTGCGAGGCCATGCTCGCGGCCTGCGGCGCAGGGCTGACGACCCGCTTCGACGCAGGCGACGTCAGTTTGACGCGCGTGGACGATGCCTGGGAGGTGCGCGCGGCAGATGGTTCG
>JAQGLR010000162.1 GCA_028292765.1 Massilia sp.
CGCTGCTGCTCGCTTATGGCGCCTGGCTGATGAGCCGGCGCGGGCATTGGGCGGCAATCGCGCTCGGCGCCGCGTCCGGCATCCTCGGCGCGATGCAGCTGGTCGGCGTGGCCAGCGGCGGGCGCGACGCCCTGGCGCCGCTCGCGCACCTGACCGGCGCCCCGAAGCATGCGCTCGAGTTCAGGCGGGTCAAGACGGTGGCCGACCTCGACGCGGCATTGGCGGCAAACCGCGGCAAGACCGCGATGCTCGACTTCTACGCCGACTGGTGCGTCTCGTGCAAGGAGATGGAAAAGCTCACGTTCGTCGACCCGGCGGTGCAGGCGAAGCTGGCGAACACGGTGCTGTTGCAGGTCGATGTCACGGCCAACGATGCGCATGACAAGGCAATGCTCAAGCGCTTCGGCCTGTTCGGGCCGCCGGGCATCATTTTCTTTGACCAGGAGGGCGCCGAGATCCCCGACAGCCGGGTGATCGGCTACCAGAACGCAAGCAAGTTCCTGGCTTCCTTGCAGAGGCTCGACTGAGCTTCCCGGACGGCGCGAACTGAAACGGCGAGGAAACCCTCGCCCCGAATGCTGTCACAAGCCAATCAGAAACCCTGGCGGATGTGCGCGCTGTTGCCGTAGCCGTAGCCGTTCGAGCCCTGGGTGATCGATGCGCTGAGGTTGCTGCCGGCCTGGTGGACCGAGGCCTGGCTGCTACCGCCATGTTGGTTGACCATTGCCTGGTTGCCGCTGCCCGATTGCCAGACATCTGCCATCTTTTGCCCTTCCCAGCCGCTTTGCCAGATTTCGGCGCGGCTGTTCATGCTGCTGCCTTGTTCGACCCGGGCCGTCGCATTCGAACCCGACTGGCTGATCGGGATCCGGTTGCCTTCGCCACCCTGCTCGCCATACATGCCCGAGTTGGTGTTCACGTTCGCCTGCAGCTTGCTGCCGTCATACTGGTGGACGCTGTACTCATGGTGGGACACACGGACGAAAAAAAGGATGCCGAAGCATCCTTTCCAGTTTTACTATATAAACGATTTAGCTCTGCATCGCCGCGCCACGCTGGCCGTGGCGACCGTGATGGCCGCGGTGCTTGCCGCCGGAGCGCATCGCCTTGCTGTCCATGATCTGCTTCTGTTCCGGCGTCAGCACGGCGTAGAAGTTGTTCAGGGCTGCCAGGCGTGCTTCCATGCGCGCGGTGCGCTGCTTCTGGCGCTCGATGCGCTGCTCCATGCGCTGCGGTGCGGGCAGGGCGGCCAGCCTGGCGCGCTCGCCGCCCATCCGTGCCAGGGGACGCTGGGCCGGCTTGCCGGCGGCGAGGAAGGCGGCAAAGGCCGGTTCCTGCTGCGCGGTCAGCTTCAGCTCGGCACGCAGTTTGGCGGCGCGCTGGGCCTGGCGCTCGGCCTTGTGGGCGGCACGCTGCTCGACGCTGACGGCGTGGCCGTGGCGGCCTTCCGTCGATTGGACCGCGGCGGTCTGGGCAAGGGCGGCGCCGGCGAAACCGATGGCGGCGATGGCGACCAGTACTTTTTTGCGAAGGGTGTTCATGTGTGATCCTTGGATGTGTGAGTCAGTCGGTGTGTGCATCCAGGAACCTATCCCGGCAGGAGAGCGTCGCGTCGGGTGCGCCTGACAAGCGGGGGCGGCCTTGCACAGGACCCATCATCGCGAAAAACTGTAACCCCAGCATGTCCCCTGCCACACACTTTGTATCAATATGTATCCTTCCTGAATCCATATACATACCGATACAAATGCGCTGCGCACTACCGGAGTAAGCAGGGATAATTGCGCCTATGGACAATTCCTCTACTATCCTCATCGTCGACGACGACCGCGACATCCGCCAGCTGCTGGCCGATTACCTCGAGTCGAACGGCTACCGCGCGCTCGCCGCCGGCGACGGCACCGCGATGTGGAAGATCCTCGACGAGTCGCGCCCCGACCTGATCGTGCTCGACCTGAACCTGCCGGGCGACGACGGCCTGACGCTGTGCCGCAAGCTGCGCGCCACGTCCAGCCTGCCGGTCATCATGCTGACCGCCCGCAGCGAGCCGCTCGACCGCATCCTCGGCCTGGAGATGGGCGCCGACGACTACCTGCCGAAACCCTTCGAGCCGCGCGAACTGCTGGCGCGCATCCGCAGCGTGCTGCGCCGTTCGCATGCGATGCCCTCGAATGCGCCGGCCGAGAACGTGCAGCAGATGCGCTTTTCGAACTGGACGCTCGACCTCACCGCGCGCCACCTGGTGAACCCCGACGGCCTCGTGATCATGCTTTCGGGCGCCGAGTTCCGCCTGCTGCGCGTGTTCCTCGAGCACCCGAACCGCGTGCTCAACCGCGACCAGCTGCTCAACCTCACGCAGGGCCGCGACGCCGACCCCTTCGACCGTTCGATCGACATCCAGATCAGCCGCCTGCGCCAGAAGCTGGGCGAGGATGCGCGCATGCCGCAAATCATCAAGACCGTGCGCAATGGCGGCTACGTGCTGGCCGGCCAGGTGACCGTGGAGCCGAGTACGTGAAAGCCTTCATCGGCTCGATGACGGGCCGGGTCTTCACCACCTTGCTGCTCGGGATCCTGGTGTCGGCCGCGCTGACCCAGTGGCTGGCCGACGTCGAGCGCCAGCGCGTGCTCGAGCGCCAGCGCGACCAGACCCTGATCGAACGCGCCGAGCAGCTCATCATGGCCACCGAGATCGTGCCGACGTCGACGCGCCGCGCCTTTCTGGCCGTGGCCAACCGCCCGGGCCTGCAACTCGAAGCCGGCACCCCGCACCCCCAGGCGCCGCGTTTCACCAGCTTCGCCAAAACCCTGTCCGACCGCCTGGGAAAAAATTACGTGATCAGCTCGGCGGTGCTGGCGCCGGCGGCCTGCGCCCATTCGCCGCGCATGCCGATCCTGTACGGCCTGCTGAGCAGCGAATGGCGCGGCGCCTGCGAGAACCTCAACGTGCGCCTGCGCGACGGCGAACAGCTGCACCTGGCCGTGCTGCCGCCGCGTACCCTGATGGCGGCGACCGACTACCGCGCCGTCCTCGCCCTGTTTTTTGTCAGCATTGCCTTCCTCGCCTACGCGGTCGCGCGCATGACGACGCGTCCGCTCAAGCAACTGGCGCAAGCCGCCCAGGACCTCGGCAACGACATCAACCGCGCCCCGCTCGACCTCACCGGCGCCAGCGAAATCCGCCAGGCCAGCGCGGCGTTCAACGCGATGCAGGCGCGCATCCGCCAGTACATCTTCCAGCGCACGCAAATGCTGGCGGCGATCACCCACGACCTGCAGACGCCGCTCACGCGCATGCGCCTGC
>JAQGLR010000163.1 GCA_028292765.1 Massilia sp.
CGTCTACCGCATGAAGCTGCTCGGGGCGACGGTGGTGCCGGTCGAATCCGGCAGCAAGACCCTGAAGGACGCGCTCAACGAAGCGATGCGCGACTGGGTCACCAACATCGAAAACACCTTCTACATCATCGGCACCGTGGCCGGCCCGCACCCGTATCCGATGATGGTGCGCGACTTCCAGTCGGTGATCGGCGAGGAATGCCGCGTGCAGATGCCGCAGATGACCGGCCGCCAGCCCGACTACGTGGTGGCCTGCATCGGCGGCGGCTCGAACGCGATGGGCATTTTCTACCCCTACATCGACGAGCCGGGCGTGAAACTGGTGGGCGTCGAGGCGGCGGGCGAGGGCCTGGAGTCGGGCAAGCATGCGGCATCGCTGTCGGCCGGCTTCCCCGGCGTGTTGCACGGCAACCGGACTTATTTGCTGCAGGATGCGAACGGCCAGATCATCGAGACCCATTCGGTGTCGGCGGGCCTGGACTATCCGGGTGTCGGGCCGGAACACGCATGGCTGAAGGATTCGGCGCGCGCCGAATACGTCTCGATCACCGACGACGAGGCGCTGCAGGCCTTCCATGACTGCTGCCGCATCGAGGGCATCATCCCGGCGCTCGAATCCTCGCACGCGATCGCCTACGGGGTGAAACTGGCGGCCACGCTGCCAAAGGAGCAGCTCATCCTGGTCAACCTGTCGGGCCGCGGCGACAAGGACATGCACACGGTGGCGCAGCGCATGGGGCTCGATTTCAGCTGACCCTGAAACCTGCACCGCACCTTGCACCCCTTGATACCTCGAACAGAAAGACCAGCATGTCCCGAATCGAAAGCACCTTTGCCGCCCTGCGCGCGCAAAACAAGACCGGCCTCGTCACCTTCATCACCGCCGGCGACCCTGGCCCCGACCTGACCGTCCCGCTGATGCACGCGCTGGTCGCGGGCGGCGCCGACGTCCTGGAACTGGGCGTCCCGTTTTCCGATCCGATGGCCGAAGGCCCGGTCATCCAGCGCGCCTGCGAGCGCGCCCTGAAATTCGGCATCGGCCTGCCCGACGTCTTCAATTACGTGCGCGAGTTCCGCAAGACGAATGCCGATACCCCGGTCGTCCTGATGGGCTACGCCAACCCGATCGAACGCATCGGCCCCGACAACTTCATTCGCTGTGCGAAAGAAGCGGGCGCCGACGGCGCGATCGTCGTCGACTATCCGCCGGAAGAGTGCGAAGCTTTTGCCGATGCGATGCGCGAGAATGGCCTCGACCTGATCTTCCTGCTGGCGCCGACCTCGACCACCGAACGGATCAGGCAGGTGGCGCGCTACGGCAGCGGCTTCAGCTATTACGTGTCGCTGAAAGGCGTGACCGGCGCCGGCAGCATCGATACGGCCGATGTCGCGCGCCGGGTTGCCGCCATCCGCGAACACGTCAGCCTGCCGATCGGGGTGGGTTTCGGCATCCGCGATGCCGAAACGGCCAGGGCGGTGGCCTCGGTGGCCGATGCGGTCGTGATCGGCAGCCGCATCATCCAGGAAATCGAGAACGCCGGTCCAGGCGCGGCGGTGCCGGCGGTGCAGTCGTTCGTGGCAGGCATCCGGGCCGCGCTCGACAATTAAGCCGCGCTGGGGCGTTTTCGAGCCCCGCGTGAGATCGATCAAGCGCGGCACGGCGCCGTATGCATGTGGTGGCGTTCCAGTTGGGGTAAGGTCATGTTTCCTTACTTCAACTCGGAGCCTTTCACATGAAGAAGCAGATACAACGTGTTTCACCGATGCAGAACGCAAAGATGATGGCTGCGCTTTATCTCGTGATGTCCTTGCCGGTGCTGGCGATCATGTGGGGATTCGCCGCGACGACGGGACAGGCGGGCGTATCGGCCGTCATACTGGTGGCGTTCCCGCTGGGGTATGCACTGGGCGGGTTCATCTTTACCCTGGCGGCCGCCTGGCTCTACAACCTGGTCGCCTCGGTCGTCGGCGGCTTCGAGTTCACCACCAAGGAAATCGCAGGGTAAGGCAAGAGGCCTTCCCGTATCCCGACAAGCCGGCCGCGGAAGCTCCGCCGCCGGCTTTTTTTACTTGTCGCCTTGCTAGCGGGTACGGTACATTAACCATACTCAACCTTGCATGGAAGACACATCGTGAAGAAGCAAATCGTCCGCATATCGATCCTGCACAACGCCAGGCTCATGGCCGCCATCTACTTCGTCATCTCGCTGCCGCTGGTGTTGATGATCGCCGTTTCTGCCGTAATGCAGGAGGGCATCGGTGGCTCGTTCTTCGCGCTGATGCTCATGCCGCTACTCTACACCGCGTTCGGATTCGTGCTCACCCTGTTCGGCGCTTGGGTGTATAACGGGATTGCAGCGCGCATCGGCGGCTTCGAGTTCACTACTGTCGAGGCCGAGGTCAGGCGATGAGGATTGATTGCCAGACACACAAGCGGTGACAAGCCGGGCGCCAGCGGCTACACTACGCCCCATTCAAGATTGCCGCAAAGGAGAGAACATGAGTTGGTTGGAAAAACTGCTGCCCCCACGAATCCAGCGCTCCGATGCCGCCAACCGCAAGACCATGCCCGAGGGCCTGTGGGTCAAGTGCCCGTCGTGCGAAGCGGTGCTGTACCGCGCCGACCTCGAGTCGAACCTGCATGTCTGCCCGAAGTGCAACCATCACATGCGCATCCGCGCCCGGGCCCGCCTCGACGGCCTGCTCGACGAAGGCGGCCGCTATGAAATCGGCCAGGAAGCGCTGCCGGTCGACACCCTGAAGTTCAAGGACAGCAAGAAGTATCCGGACCGGCTCAAGGCGGCGATGGAAGCCACCGGCGAAACCGACGCGCTGATCGTCCAGGGCGGCTCGATCATGAGCCTGCCGGTCGTGGTGGCCTGCTTCGAATTCGAATTCATGGGCGGCTCGATGGGTTCCGTCGTCGGCGAACGCTTCGCCCGCGGCGCCCAGGTCGCGCTGGAACAGAAAGTGCCGTTCATCTGCATCACCGCCACTGGCGGCGCCCGCATGCAGGAAGGCCTGCTGTCGCTGCTGCAGATGGCCAAGACCACCGCCATGCTGACCAAGCTGTCGGAAAAGAAGCTGCCGTTCATCAGCGTGCTGACCGACCCGACCATGGGCGGCGTGTCCGCTTCGTTCGCCTTCATGGGCGACGTCGTGATCGCTGAACCGAAGGCGCTGATCGGCTTTGCCGGCCCGCGCGTGATCGAGAACACCGTGCGCGAAAAGCTGCCGGAAGGCTTCCAGCGCGCCGA
>JAQGLR010000166.1 GCA_028292765.1 Massilia sp.
GCCGGCCCGGGGGCGCTGCCGGCGGCTCCGGGTGGGCGCCCCTCGCTGCGCCGCGCCGCCGACTACGGCCTGGCCGAGGCGCAGCTCGCCCTGCTCGAGCAGAGCTGGACAACCCGCGCATGGCCTGGCTACCTCGAGCGTGCGCTGCCGCTGGCGCGTGCGCTGGTCCACGGCGCCGGCAGCAAGCGCGGCCAGCGTCTCGCGCCGGGCGAGGTCACCTTGTTGTCACGCACCGCCCGCCTGCTGGCCCAGGGCGAGGGCGCGGCATGCGGCGTCACCGGCGGCGAACTGCACACCTTCTGGGAACTGGCAGGGAGCGAACACGACCGGCATGCGCAACTGGCCTTGGGCCTCTGGTATGCACGCATGCAGGCCGACGGCACCCGGATCACCAGCGGCGCCGGCGCGGCCAATTTCAAGAAAGCGATCCGCTGGCTGCTGCTGGCCGGCGAGCAGGGGCTGGCGGCGGCCTGGTACGCACTGTCGCGCATCTACCTGAAGCCCGAGTTCTCGCAACGCAATGTCGCCGATGCGCAGCGCTACCTCGAGCGTGCGGCGGAAATGGGTTATCAGGAAGCCCAACTCGAGTGTGGCAGCAATGCCTGGCGTGCGCGCCGTGAAAACGAGAGCAACGATGTGCGCGCGGTGTTCTGGCTGCAGCAGGCGGCGGCCCAGGGCAATGCCGATGCGCTGGCGGCCTTGCAGAAAATCGCCCCGCGTCCCGCGGACGCGGCGCATCTCGAGACCGGCGCGCTGCTGGCCTGCGTGGGCGACCTGGCCGCTTATCCCTTGCTGGCGGCGCGCCTCGAACTGGCCGCGCTGTTCGGCCTTACCCGCGCGGAAACCCTGCTGCTCGATGTGCCGGCGGCGGACCAGGGCCATTGCCTGGTAATCGACATCCGCGCCAGTTACGGGCGCAGCAAGCGCCGCCTCGTCATGGTCGATACGGTGCAGGAGCGCCAGGCGCTCGACCGCATCGTGCACCTGTTCGACGGGGTCGATTGCGGTCCGGGCGGGCCGGAAGGCAATTACCGCCAGCGCCTGTATCGCTTGCGCACGCTGGTTGCCGCCGCCCAAGCCGACGTCGACGGAGCGAAAGGAACGGTACCGGTTCCGGCGAATCCGCGTGCGGGCGCTTCGTACGGAATTGCTGCCTGATTAGCGCTTGATCTACAGTTCACGCTACAGCTCGATTTCTCCCTCGAACACCGTCACGGCCGGCCCACTCAGGTACACCGGTTCGCCTTCGCCGTCCCAGGCGATCGACAGTTCGCCGCCGCGCGCCGACACCCGTACCGGCGAATCGAGCAGGCCACGGCGGATGCCGGCGACGACGGCCGCGCAGGCGCCGGTACCGCAGGCCAGTGTCTCTCCGGCGCCGCGCTCGTACACGCGCAGCTTCACATGATTGCGCTCCAGCACCTGCATGAAGCCGGCGTTGACGCGCTTCGGGAAGCGCGGGTGGTGCTCGACCTGCGGTCCCATTTCGGCGACCGGCGCGGTATCGACGTCGTCCACGACTTGCACCGCATGCGGGTTTCCCATCGATACCACCGAAACGAACACGACCGTTTCCAGCACGCCCTGGTGCACCGACAGCGGCCACAGGGTATCGCGCCCCTCGCGGCGGCCCTCCAGGCCCTCCGCGTCGAACGGCACCGCGGCCGGCGCCAGCACGGGCGCGCCCATGTCGACCGTTACGCTGCCATCGTCTTCCAGGCGCGGCGCGATGATGCCCGACATCGTCTGCACCCGGATGCTGCGCTCGCGGCTCAAGCCCTTGTCGCTGACGAAACGGGCAAAGGCGCGCGCGCCGTTGCCGCACTGCTCGACTTCGCCGCCGTCGCTATTGAATATGCGGTAGCGAAAATCGCAGCCGGGAACCGTCGGGCGTTCGACGACCAGGATCTGGTCGGCGCCGACACCGAAGCGCCGATCCCCCAGTTGCCGCCATTGTTCCGCATCGAAATCGACTTGCTGGCTGATGGCATCGAGTACAACGAAGTCGTTGCCCGCGCCTTGCATTTTGGTAAACTTGAGTTTCATTGTCGTTGCTCGTCGCTTTACTCGTACAGGGAAGGCTCGCCCACCGGGCGCGTCTTGAATCGTTTATGCGTCCAGAAGTATTCGGCCGGGGCTTCACGCACGCGCTCTTCGATGAAGGCGTTCATGCGGCGCGTCGCCGCGAGCATGTCGTCGCCCGGATAATTTTCCCAGGCTGGATAGAAGCGCACGCGCCAGCCCTGGTAATTCGGCATGAAGGTCGCTACCACCGGGATGACCCTGGCGCCGGTGGTGCCGGCGATCCGGCCCAGTGCCGTCAGGGTTGCGGCGGGCACGCCGAAGAAGGGCACGAATTCGGCATCCTTTTCGCCGAAATCCATATCCGGCAGCATGAAGTAGGGCAGGCCGTCGCGCAGCGCGCGCAGGATCGGCTTGATGCCTTCCTTGCGCGTCACCAGCCGCACCGGGCCGTAGCGTTCGCGGCCATGGCGCAGCAGCC
>JAQGLR010000249.1 GCA_028292765.1 Massilia sp.
AAGGACAAAAGTCATGGATAATCAGAAGTCGAGCGAGGGAAAAGGCGTTGATGCCAGCAAGCAGGGCAATGGCAGCAGCATGGGCAAGGACGACAAGTCGACCTCGAGCCTGGGCAAGGGCAGCACCGGTTCGTCGGCCAGCGCCGGCTCGTCGGGCAGCCTGAGCGGCAGCTCGTCGCCGAGCACCAGCCCGGCAACGGGTTCGAGCAGCGGCGCCAGCAATGCCGGCGCTACCGGCAACATGGGTTCGAGCGGCGCCGGCAGCAGCGGCGGCTTGAGCGGCTCGTCGCAGAGCGGTTCGACCGGTTCGTCGCTGGGCGGCTTGACCGGCTCGTCGCAGAGCGGCTCGACCGGTTCGACCGGTTCGTCGCTGGGCGGTTCGTCGGGCTCGACCGGTTCGTCCTCGGGTTCGTCGGGCGCCATGGGCAGCTCGTCCGGTGGTTCGTCGGGTTCGGGCAGCTCGTCGGGTTCGATGGGCGGTTCGTCGGGCGCCATGGGCGGTTCGACCGGCACCAGCACCGGTGGCGATTCGTCGTCGGCTGGCATGATGGCATCGATCAAGCCGGAAGAGATGCACAAGACCATCGACAAGGCTGCCGAAGCAGCGCAGCCGATCGTCGAGCGCGTCGTCAGCACCGCCCACGCCGGTGTCGACAAGCTGAGCGGCCTGCTCAGCGGCGCATCGAGCCAGTTCAGCAACCGTTCGGCCCAGATGGGCGATACCTACTCGCAACTGGCCGATTCGGGCCGCGAGTATGTGCGTAACAAGCCAGGCACCGCCGTGGCCATCGCCCTTGGCGCCGGCTACATCCTGGCCAAGCTGCTCGGCGGCAGCCGCCGCCGCGACTACTGATCTGTATTTGATCGGGTAGCAAGCTTGTCATGAAAACGCCGGCACGATGTGCCGGCGTTTTGTCTTGGCGTCTGCCGGCGCATGCCGGAGGGACGCAGCGTGGGCAAGTTTCTTGCCCACGCGTTCAAACAGCGCTGGATCGTTCGGGATGGATCGCCAGCCGCCTTGCGGCCTGCACCGGTGGCGTATCGCGCAGCGGCAGCAGCGCGGTCGCCTGCGCCAGCGCGCGCACCAGCGTCGCCTCGCCGAAGCGCAGGCCACGTCCGCGCAATTGCGGCAGCGAACGCACCGGCTCGGGGATGATCTCGACGGCGGCGCGCACCAGCAGCCGCTGGAGCGGGCGCATCGGCTGCGGGACGAGCGGCGCCCCGGCCATCAAGCGCAGGAAATCGGCGAGGATGCCTGAACCCTCCAGTCCGGGCGCGGTCTCGGCCAGCAGGGCTTCCCACGCGGCCCACGAGCGCGGTGCGCCGGTCGCGCCATACAGCCGGGCGGCGGGCTCGCCTTCGGCGAAGACGGCGTCCTTCTCGGCCGGCGACAGGGGCTGGACGTAGCGATGATATGCCTCGGCAAACCCGAACACGGCGGTCGCCTGCACCCAGTCGAGCAGCCGCGGGTCGTTGGCGCGATACGGGAGCCCGGTGGGCGTCGCGCCCTTCACATGGCCGTGCATCCGTACCACGCGCGCGATCAGCTTCTCCGACGCCGAGCGCGGGCCATAGACGGTCATCATCGCCGCAAAGCCGGTGCGCCGCAGGCGCATGCCTGGGTCGCGTTGAAAGCCGCTGTGATCCCAGACGCCCGAGCGTACCGATGGTTCGGCCAGCTCGAGCAGCACCGCCGCCACCCCGCCGACAAACAGGGCGACCGGATCGGCGAACACCCGCCAGGCGACGCCGCCCTGGGGCGCCAGCGCCGGCTCGCCGAGGGGCTGGCTGAAGTCGAATTCCATGCCTGGAGGCGGCCGCATCAGGTCCTGTATCGTTTTCAGCACCGTTGAAACTCCTCCCTGAAGGCTGCCGACAATTCACTTCACCGCCGTCGGCTCCTTCATCTGCGCTGGCTCGTGCGGATGGCGCCGCATCCGGCGCACCCCGCGAGCGAGCATCAGCTTGACGTCGTCGACATAGGTAAACACCGCCGGCACCACCAGCAGACTCAGCAGCGTGGACGTGATCAGCCCGCCGATCACCGCAATCGCCATCGGCGAGCGGAAGCTCGGGTCGCCCGACAGGCCCAGCGCCAGCGGCATCATGCCCGCGCCCATCGCGATGGTCGTCATCACGATCGGCCGGCTGCGCTTGTGGCAGGCGTCGACCAGCGCCTCGAAGCGCGCCATGCCGGCCTTGCGCGCCAGGATCGCGTAATCGACCAGCAGGATCGAGTTCTTGGTCACGATCCCCATCAGCATGATCAGGCCGATCATGGTCGGCATCGACAGCGCGCTGTTGGTAATCAGGAGCGCGACAAACGCGCCGCCGATCGACAGCGGCAGCGCCGCGAGGATGGTCAGCGGCTGCATGAAGTCGGCGAACAGCAGCACCAGCACGCCGTAGATGCACAGCACGCCGATCGTCATCGCGAGGCCGAAGCTCGCGAACAGCGCCTGCATCTCCTGGGCGTCGCCCAGTTCCGCGATCTGCACCGAGGCCGGCAGCTTGGCAAAAGCGGGCAGGGCGCGCGCCTCGGTGTTCACCTCGCCCAGCGAGCGGCCGCCCAGCTCGACGTTGAGCGTGACGTTGCGGCTGCGGTTCAGGCGCGAGATCTCGGCCGGGCCGCTTTCCATGGTGATGGTCGCCACGGTGGCCAGCAGCACCGGCCCGTTCTTGCCGGGCACGGTCAGGCGGCCGATGGCGTCGAGGTCGGCGCGCACGGCGTCCGGCAGTTTCACCCTGATCGGCACCTGGCGCTCGGACAGGTTCATTTTCGGCAGCGCCTGCTCGTAGTCGCCGGCGGTCGCCACGCGCACGGTTTCGCCGATGGCGGCAGCGGTCACGCCGAGGTCGGCGGCGCGCGCAAAGTCGGGCCGCACGATGATTTCCGGGCGCACCAGCGAAGCGCTGGAACTGACGTTGCCGATACCGGACAGCGTGCGCAGCTCGCGTTCGGCGCGCTGGGCGGCGGCGGCGAGCGCTTGCGGGTCTTCGCTGCGCAGCACCAGCTGGAGCTTGCCGCCGGTGTCGGCCTGGCCGACGGAAAAGCGCGCGCCCGGAATGCCGGACAGCTGCGTGCGCATGCTCCGCTCGAGGTCGGACAGTCCTTCGTCGCGGTCGCTGCGGTGCACGGTGGTCACGGTCAGCACCGCGCGCCGTGCTTCGGCCGAGGCGCCGGGGGCAAAGGCGTCGCCGCTGGAGCCGCCGCCGATCGAACTGAAGACGCTGGTGACGCCCGGCACGCGCATCGCCGCCAGGCGCGCCTGTTCGGCCACGACCCGGGTCTGCGCCAGCGTCGAGCCGGGCGGCAGCTCGACGTTGACGATGGTCTGGCCGCGGTCGGCGGCCGGCACGAAGCCGGTCGGCAGCAGCGGCACCAGCGAGATCGAGGCGATGAAGAACACGGCCGTGGCGATCGACGTGATCAGGCGGTGCCGCAGGCACCACTGCATCGCGCTCATGTAGCGGCGCATCAGCGGGCCGTCCTTTTGCTCGTGCGGGTTTTTGGCCGGCTTCATGATGTAGGCGGCCATCATCGGCGTGAGCAGGCGCGCCACCACCAGCGAGGCCAGGATCGCCAGCACCGCGGTCCAGCCGAACTGCTTGAAGAAGCGCCCCGGGATGCCGCCCATGAAGGCGGTCGGCAGGAACACCGCCACCAGCGAGAAGGTTGTCGCAATGACCGCCATCCCGATTTCGTCGGCCGCTTCCAGCGCCGCCTGCATCGGCGTTTTCCCCATGTTCAGGTGGCGCGCGATGTTCTCGATCTCGACGATGGCGTCGTCCACCAGCACGCCGACCACCAGGGCCAGCGACAGCAGCGTCACCATGTTGAGCGTATAGCCGAACAGGTACTGGCCGAGGAAGGCCGGGATCACCGACAGCGGCAGCGCGGCGGCGGCGACGAAGGTGGCGCGCCAGTCGCGCAGGAACCACCAGACCACGATCACCGCCAGGATCGCGCCTTCGTAGAGCATTTCCATCGAGGCGTCGAAGTTCTCCTGCACCGGCTCGGCATTGTCGACGACTTCGCGCAGCACGATGTTCGGATGCGCCTTCTGCAGTTCCGCCACGGCGGCGCGCGCGCCTTCGGCCACTTCCGTTTCGCTGGCGCCGCGGGTGCGGAAGATCTCGAAGCCGATCACGCGGCGCCCGTCGTGCTCGGCCAGCGAGCGCGGTTCGGAGACCGTATCGACCACGGTCGCCACTTCATCGAGGCGCACGCGGCGCCCGTCCGGCAGCGGAATGTCCATCCGCGCCAGCTCCTGCGCGCTGGCGACGGTGGCCAGCGTGCGCACCGACTGCTCGGCGCCGCTGACGTCGCCGCGTCCGCCCGGGGCTTCCCTCTGCACGTTGCGCAGCTGGCGCGACACGTCCAGCGCCGACACCCGCAGCGCCGCCATGCGCTCGGCGTTCAGCTCGACCCGCACTTCGCGGTCGACGCCGCCCACGCGTTTCACGGCCCCCATGCCGGGCACGGAGAGGAGGCGCTTGGCCACGGCGTTGTCGACGAACCAGCTCAGTTCCTGCTCGTCCAGCCCGGCGGCGCCTGGCCTCGACGTGGCGGTAAACGCCAGCAAGGTGCGCCCGGCGGTGGCCGCCTTGGTGACGCTCGGCTCGCGCATCTCGGCCGGCATGTCGGAACGCACCTGCGAGACGGCGTCGCGCACGTCGTTGACCGCGTCGGACAGGTTTTTATCGAGGATGAATTCGACGGTGACCGTGGCCACGCCGTCGAGCACCTTGGTATAGATGTTCTTCACGCCCTGCAGCGTGGCGACCGAATCCTCGATCTTGCGCGCCACCTCGGTTTCCAGCTGGGCCGGCGCCGCGCCGTCGAGGGTGGCGGTGACGGTCACGATCGGCAGTTCGATATCGGGGAAGAACTGGACCTTGTTGGCCTTGAAGGCAAGCAGGCCCGCGAGCGTGAGCAGGGCGAACAGCAGGATCGCCGGAATCGGATTGCGGATGGAGAAGGCGGAGAAATTCATCGATGATCCTCAGCGCGCCGCGACCTTGGCCGGGGCGGGGGGAGCCGCAGGCGTAGCCGGCACATTCTTCACCAGGTCCCCGTCGTTCAGGAAGCCCGCGCCGCTGACGACGATCTGCGCGTCCGGCGCGAGTCCTCCCACCACCTCGATGCGCTCGCCCAGGCGCCGGCCCGTGTTCACCTTCAACTGGCTCACGCGGCTGTCCGGATTCAGGCGGAACACGTAGCTGAAGCCGTCGCGCACGGCAATCGCCTGCTGCGGCACCGTCACCGCGTCGGACGCCCCGAGTTCGAATTGACCGCCGGCGAACATGCCGGCCTTGAGCGGCGCGTTGCTCGACAGGGAAGGCGGCAGGTCGACATACACCAGCGCCGTGCGCGTCTGCGCATCGATCGTCGGCGCGACCATGCGCACCTTGCCGGCGACTTCGCTGCCGTTGGCCGCCTTCACGGTCACGCGGGTGCCCGGCTTGATGCGGCCGATGTCGTTCGCGACCACTTCGGCGCGCCATTCGAGGCGGCCCTGGCGGATCAGGCGGAACATTTCGGTGCCGGCCCCGACCACCGCGCCCACCGTCGCGCTGCGCGCCGAGATGACGCCGCTGTCGGGGGCGACCACCTGCGTGTATTTCAGGCGCAGGTTCTGCTGGGCCAGCGTGGCCCTGGCCGCCGCCACGCGTGCCGCTGCCGTGCGCTCGGCGGTGAAGTATTGCGTCACCTGCTGTTCGCTCATGGCGCCGGAGCTTTTCAGGACCTGGCCGCGGCGTGCGTTGGCGGTTGCCTCGGCGGCATTCGCTTGCGCTTCCTGCAGCGCGGCGCGCGCCTGC
>JAQGLR010000212.1 GCA_028292765.1 Massilia sp.
TGAGTGACTACGCGATCTACATGCTGTCCCCGCAAGGCAACGTGGTCAGCTGGAACGCCGGGGCGGAGCGCTTCAAGGGCTACGCGGCTGCAGAAATCATCGGCCAGCACTTCTCCCGCTTCTACACCCAGGAGGACCAGGACCAGGGCGTCCCGGTGCAGGCCCTGGAGAGCTGCGCAGTGACCGGCAAGTTCGAGGCCGAGGGGTGGCGGGTTCGCAAGGACGGCTCGCTGTTCTGGTGCACCGTGGTCATCGACGCGATCCGCAACGAAGCCGGCGAGTTGATCGGGTTTGCCAAGATCACGCGCGACATCACCGACAAGAAGGCGGCCCAGGAAGCCCTGCGTGAGAGCGAGCAGCGCTTTCGCATGCTGGTGCAGGGCGTGACCGACTACGCCATCTACATGCTCTCGCCCCAGGGCGAGGTCAGCAACTGGAACGTCGGCGCCGAGCGCATCAAGGGCTATATGGCCGACGAAATCGTGGGCCAGCATTTCTCGCGTTTCTACACCGAGGAAGACCGCGTGGGCGGCCTGCCGCGGCACGCGCTGGGTACCGCCGAGCGCGAGGGACGCTACGAAGCCGAAGGCTGGCGCCTGCGCAAGGACGGCACGCGCTTCTGGGCCCATGTCGTGATCGACGCCATCCGTGACGAGCGCGGCGACATGATCGGTTTTGCGAAAATCACGCGCGACCTGACCGAGAAAAAAGCCGCCGCCGATGCGCTCGCCGAGGCGAATGCCGCGCTGTTCCAGTCGCAGAAGATGGAGTCGATCGGCCAGCTCACGGGCGGCATCGCGCACGATTTCAACAACCTGCTGTCGGTGCTGGCCAGCGGCCTCGAGGTGATGGCCCTGGGCCGCGGCGGCAGCGCCGACGGCAAGACTTTGGATAGCATGCGCCGCGCCATCGACCGCGGCGCCAAGCTGACCCAGCAACTGCTGGCGTTCGCGCGCCAGCAGCCGCTGCAGGCGGAAACGCGCAGCGTGAACCGCCTCATTTCCGGCTTCGAATCGGTGCTGCGGCGCGGCGTCAACGCCTCCATCGAGTTCGAGCTGCGGCTCGACCCGCACATCCGCAACACCGTCATCGACAGCGCGCGTTTCGAGTCGGCCCTGCTGAACCTGGTGGTCAATGCGCGCGACGCCATGCCCGACGGCGGCAGCGTGCAGATCGAAACGTCCAACGTCGACCTCGTCGAGAACGAAGTGCGCGGCCTGGCGCGGGGACCCTATGTGCGCGTGACCGTCAGCGACACCGGCACCGGCATGTCGCCCGAAACCGCCTCGCGCGCCTTCGAGCCCTTCTACACGACGAAGGAAGTGGGCAAGGGCACGGGCCTGGGACTGTCGCAGGTCTACGGCTTCATCAAGCAGTCGGGCGGCGAGGTCGTGATCGGCACCGCATCCGGCGAAGGCACGGCGATCAGCATCTTCCTGCCGGCCGCCCCGGGCCAGGAGCAGGGCAGCCCACGCCACGCGAACGAGTTGGTGCTGATCGTCGAGGACGAGCCCGACCTGATGGACGTGGCCTCGGCGCTCTACATCAGCATGGGCTATGAAGTCGTGACCGCCTCGAACGCCCAGGAAGCGATGAACCTGCTGGCCAGCCGCGACGTCGACATCCTGTTCACCGACATCATCATGCCCGACGGCATGAATGGCGTGGAACTGGCCACCTTCACCCGCGAAAATTATGCGGGGGTGAAGATCATCCTCGCCTCGGGCTACCCGCTGCCGGCCCTGAAGCTCGACCCGGCCTACCTGAACGACTTCGCATTCGTGAACAAGCCCTACCGCCTGTCGGACCTGGCGCGCGCGCTGCGCACGGCGGCCTGACGGGGACGGACGGATGCAGCTCCACTCGCCGCTCCATACGCATCTGCACATCGAGACGCCGCTGGTCGAATCGAACGCTTTTGCCTGCCGCGCGGGCCAGCGCGTCTGGCTGAAAATGGACGCCCTGCAGCCGAGCGGCTCGTTCAAGCTGCGCGGCATCGGCCACGCCTGCGCGACCCGCGTGGCCGCTGGCGCGCGCCGGATCGTGTGCGCGTCCGGCGGCAACGCCGGGCTGGCCGCAAGCTACGCCGGGCGCCGGCTCGGCGTGCCGGTACTGGTCGTGGTGCCGGAAACGACGAGCGTCCGCGCCCGCGAACTGCTCGCGCGCGAAGGCGCCGAGGTGCGTGTGCACGGACTCTCGTTCCAGGAAGCGAACGCCCATGCGCAGTCGTTATTGGAAACGCTGGATGCCTTCATCCATCCGTTCGACGACCCGCTGCTGTGGGAAGGCCATGCCGGCATGATCGACGAGGTCGCGGCTGCCGGCCTGCGGCCCGACGCGGTGGTGCTGGCGGTCGGTGGCGGCGGGCTGCTCAGTGGCGTGGTGGCCGGCTTGCGGCGCCAGGGCTGGAACGAGGTCCCCGTGATCGCCGTCGAAACGCTCGGCGCAGACTCGTACGCGCAGTCGCTGGCGGCGGGCGAACGCATCGAACTGCCAGGCATTGCCAGCATCGCCACCTCGCTCGGCGCGCGCAAGGTATCGGAACACGCGTTCGCGCTGGCGGGCGAACATCCGATTACACCGGTCGTCGTCAGCGATGCCGAGGCAGTAGCAGCCTGCCTGCGCTTCATGGACGACCACCGGATCGTGGTCGAGCCGGCCTGCGGGGCGGCGCTGGCGCTGGCCTATGAGGCCGGCGAACGTCTTGGCGGCTTCGACAATGTGCTGGCGATCGTCTGCGGTGGGGCAGGCGCGACGGTTGCGCAATTGCAGGCCTGGGATACACAGCTGCGACAACTGCGCATGCGTAAAGGCCCTGGCTTTTGAGGGCCGCGATCTTCTTCCAGCGTGCACCCTCACGCTTGCACACCGCGCTGCTGGTCTCCCTGGCCGTGCACTCGCTTCTGCTCAGCATTAGTTTGGGCGGCCATGCATTCGGGCTGCCTGGCCTGAGCTTGCCCTGGAAGGAAAGGCGCCTGGGCGCCGACGATCTGAGCATCGTACTGGCGCCGGCATCGCCGGCAGACATGGCGAAGGCGGCATCCGTTCCTGTGAACAAGCCGGTTCCTGCGAACAAGGTGATGCCAATGACCATGCCATCACCTGCTGCTGCAGATGGCAAGGCGGCTGTCGTCGCGGTCCCGCCAGCGTCGCCAGCGTCGCCACCGTCGCCACCGTTACCAGCTCCAGCGCCTGTGCAGGCAACCCCTCCCGCGCCGCCTGCCGAGCCGGTCGTGGCGGCACGCCGGCAGCCGGACGTGGCGCGTGAAATATCCGTGCCCGGCACTGCCGGCGATGCAGTGCAGAAGCAGGTCGAGCAGACAGAGCAAAACACGCAGGAGCGAGCGCTCGAGAAGATCATGCTCGAACGTGAGGCGCAGAGCGCGGAACGGCTGCGTCAGGCGGAGCTGATGGCGCAAGCGCAGCAGGAAGCAACGCGGCAAGAACAGCTGAGACAGGATGCCGCAGACGCCGAGCAGGCGGCCAGGCGCGACGCGGAGCGGATCGAGGCCGAACGTTCGGAGCTTGCCCGGCAAGAGGACCTGCGGCGCGAGGCGCTGCAAAAAGAGCAGGCAAGGCAGGACGAGTTGGCTCGGCAGGAGGCCGCCCGACAGGAACTGGAACGGGCTGAAGCTGGGCGCAGGGAAGCCGTACAGAGGGAAGCCGAAGGTCTGGAACAGGCGAGGCAGGCACAGCTCGAAGCGGCGCGCCAGGCGCAGCAGGAGGCCGCTCGACAGGAACTGGCACGCGCTGAGGCTGCACGACTCGATGCGGCGCGCAGGGAAGCTGCGCAGAGGGAAGCGGCGCAGCGGGAAGCGGCACAGGGGGAAGCGGCGCAGCGGGAAGCTGCACGTCTGGAGCAGGCAAGGCAGGCACAGCTCGAAGCGGCGCGCCAGGCGCAGCAGGAAGCGGCGCGGCAGGACACAATCCGGCAGGAGGCAGCTCGCAGGGACGCAGCCAATCAGGAGGCAGCGCGACAGGAAGGGGCAAGGCAGGAGCAGGCGCAGCGGCAGCGTGCCGAGCAGGAAGCACAGCGCGAGGAGCGGCTGCGCGCAATCGGGAAACAACTCGACAGGGAAGCGGCCCAACGCGACGCAGCGCCCGATCGCCCTTCATCCACGCTGCCGCCCACGGTCAGCACCCTGCGCCGGGGCTGGCTCTTCGGACGCGCCGACCCGAACGCCGATCTCGTCCTGTACGCGCAAGCCATGAGCCGGAAGATCGAGCTGAACATGACCTTCGACACCGTGCGCGAAGCGGTGAAACAGCCTCATACCGCGCCGATCGTGACGGTGGCGATCCGGGCCGACGGTTCCGTGGAAAAGGTGACCTTCGTCGTCTCCAGCGGCGTGCCCGCGATCGACGAAGCGGTGCGGAAAGTCGTCGCCAGCCAGGCGCCGTATCCCGCGTTCCCGCCGGCCCTGGCGCGCCAGTACGACGTCATCGAAATCCGCCGCACCTGGATATTCGACATGGCCATCCGGCTGCAGTAGCCGGCCTGGCGCCGGCACGCGCTACGCCAACGCGCGTTTCGCTGCCGATCCACTGTCATTTCGCGTCGGTCTGACTCCAATGCACACCGCATATCCTGCATATCGCCGGCATTGCGGCAGCCCGACGGCCCCGCATTACGCGCATCGAGCGTGATGCCGGTACCGAAGGCCTTTCCCGCTTTGTGGAGGAATGATCATGCGCCCCTTATCCCTTCTGTTTCCCGCCTGCCTGCTCAGCAAGCCGAAGACCCATCGATGTCGAACGTGCAGGTGACGGCCCCTGCCGGGACGGTCCGGATCAGGGATGTCCAGGCTGAAAAGATTGGCGGATCCTACGCGATGTCGAACGGCTGGCACCTGCGAGTACGCACCGGATCGCGTCACATTAACGCGACCATCGACAACGCACAACCGCTGCGCCTCCTTGCGGTCGCGCCCTACAAGTTCGCCTCGCCTGACGGCAACGTAGCCATGGAATTCAACCGCGGCAGCGAGGGCGATGACATGGTGATGAGCTATAAACCCGACACACGCCTGGCCCAGGTCGTGGTGATCGGCTCCGCGCCGCTGGCACAGCGCTGAGGCCCGAAACAGAAACGTGAAAAACATCGTCACCCGGCCAAACATCGAGGTCGGCGATTTCACCTATTACGACGACCCGGACGGCGCGCACAACTTCGAAAATAATGTGTTGTATCACTTTCCATTCGTTGGCGACCGCCTGCGAATCGGGAAGTTTTGTGCGATCGCGCGCGGCGTGAAGTTCATCATGAACGGCGCGAATCACCAGATGGACGGCATCTCGACCTATCCATTTTTTATCTTCGAGAGTCGCTACCGACGTGCCTGCCTATGCAATCGTCGGCGGCAACCCGGCGCGCCTGGTGCGCGAGCGTTTCGATGCCGCTAGCGTGCGGCGCTTATTGGACATCGCGTGGTGGGATCGCCCCGCGGAGTGGATCAGCAAGCACCTCGACCTGATTCGGGGTGGCGATATCGGCGCGCTCGAAGACGCCGGGCTCAAAGCGCAAACAGGATGTCGCTGATGCGCTCGTAGATGGGGTTGGCGGAAGGCCCCTTGTTTGGCCAGTTCAGGATGTCGAAGTGGTCGTAGCCGCGGTAATTCCCGAGGAAATTCCACGTTCCCTTGACCGGCGTGCCGTCGAAGTCGCGCACCGGATGCCCGGCGGGCGCGCGCATGCTCGCCGTGTTGACGACGCCGTCGTTGGCGAACCACTCGCTGTCGATGCGCACCCGCCCCGGTGCGTTCTGGGTGTAGCCGCCGATGCCGTGCTGGAGCATCGACGGCACGATCCATTCGCCGGCATAGCTCTTGTAGTAGGTGAACATGTCGGCGCGCGGATACTGGTGGTTCGAGGTCTGGACCGGGGCGATCGCCCGGTCGGTGCCGTTGCAGCACCAGGCGCCGGCCTCGGTCGCCAGCGTGCCGACCGAAAAATAATAGACGTGCGGCGAGGTGCGCGCCCAGCGGTTGAAGCTGCGCGCGCCGTCCGGCGCCATTTCCCAATTGCGCAGGTCGTGCTCGAGCCAGTCGCGCAGGGGCGAGCCCAGCTGGGGCAGGATGTCGAGCACGGCGTCGCGCAAGGTGGTGCCGTTGTGCGGGCTCGAAATCGTGGTGGCGCTGCGCACCCAGCCAGGCTTGCCGCCCCGGTACAAGTCGCCGTCGCCTTCGCCGGGCGCGCCGTGTTCGAGCAGTTCGACCAGGGCCCGGATTGTCGTCCCGCCCTGGCTATGGCCGATCATGTGCAGCGGGTGGCCCGCATCCCAGGCCGGGTACAGCGCCAGTGGATGGCCGAGCGGGTTCCGGGCCGGGTCGGCGGCCCAGCATTTGACCGGCTTGGGCTCGGCGCCTTGCGCTGCCTCGGCCGCCGTTTCAGCAGATACATGGCTGAGCCCATAGTCGACGCAGCCGCCCTTGATTTGCGCATACAGTTCGGCGGCGCGCTCGCGGTTGGTGGCGATCGACCCGACGGTGGCGGTGAAGACCGTGCGCGGTCCCTTGTAGAGGTGCAGGTGGGTGGCGATGTTGGCATAGCCGCCCCAGTACAGGAAGCCGCTGCGCGGAAACTGGTCGGGACCGAAGCCGAGAAAGCCGTGCACCAGCAAGATTGGATCGTTGTTGGCGGCGCGCGCGCCTGCCGGCGGCAGGGCCAGCATCAGCGCAAGCACGGCAATAAGAATCCGGATCGGCTGCGGCATGAAGAAACTCCGAGAGGTTGCGGGCTTCTTATTGTCGGAGCGCGCGCGCCTGTCCGGTTTGCGCAATGTCGGGTGCAGGAGTGGAACAACCCGTCGGCGCACCAAAATGGTGCGCCGACGGGTTGACGAAAAGGATTCTTCTCCTGCGTGACGAATTACTCTGCCGCTGGAGCCCGCTGGGCTTGCGGCGCCTGTGGCGCCGCCGGCACCGTGCTGCCGACCGCACCCGGTGCGTTCGCATCCGGCGGCGCTGCGATCGAGGCGGTCATGCTGGCCTTCTCGGCGGCATCGATACGGCTGCCGTTCCAGACCACGTAATCGTCGATCGAATACAGCTTGCACGGCTCGCTGCTCTTGGCCGTGCAGGTGGCCAGCGCACGCGCTTCGGGCGCTTCGCCTTCCTCGGCCCAGGTCCAGGCGCCGCTCGGCGAGACCGCGAAGGCGCGCGGCGTCAGCTTGGTCAGGTAGTCGGCGTAGGCAAGGCGGCCGTTTTCCGACAGGAAGGGCACGGCCTCGACATCGTCGACGACCGCGAAATCGGTGCGAGGCGGGGTCGGCGGCGGCGGCACGGTGTGCAAGACCTCGGTCGGCATGCCGATGCTATTGAGGAACTGCATGGTGTCGGCGAGCCAGACTTTTTCGCCGTCGCGGCTGGCCAGCATGCCGTGGGCGTCGCGCTTGAACGACGGGAACTCGACCAGGCGCGCGCGGCCGCCGGCCTGCTGGTAGGCCTCGTGCAGGCGGTTCGCCAGGTCCGGGCCGAACAGCGAGTCGTTCTCGCCATACATCCACAGGCTTGGCACGCGGCTGCTGGCGCCGTATTCGGCAAAGGCCGACACCAGCGCCGAGCGCCAGGCGCAGCGGTCGCTGTCGTCGCGCAGGCCGCCGGCGAAATTGATCAGCCCGCGCACGCCCGGCAGTTCCTGGGTGCCGAGCGCCATCGTCGCCAGGCCGCCATAGGACTGGCCGGCCACGACCACATGCCCGGTATCGACCCATTTCTGGGTGCGGGCGTAGTCCAGCGTCGAGCGGATGTCGTCGGCCTGCAGGTAGCCGTTGGCGGTCATGTCGCAGCCGCGGTCGCGGTAGCGGCCGGTCGAGTTGGCGAAACCCTGGCGCATCGGCACCATCACCGCATAGCCGCGCTTCACGAAGGCGCTGGCCATGTGATAGAAGCGGTCGCGCGGCTGGGAGCTCGGGCGGCCCGGGTCCTTGCCGTGGTTGATGATGAGCAGCGGGAACGGTCCCGGCCCGTTCGGCTGGAACACGGTCGTCTCGAGCATCGCGCGCCCCTCGGCGGCGGGCACCTGGACGATGCGCTCGTTCATGCGGTGGTCGAGCTGGAGCTCCTGCTCGATGGCGACGCCCGGCAGCATGGCCAGGCTGGCGAGCAGGGCAGTGAGGGAGGTGCGGAAAATTGGGCGAACTCTAAACATGGGAGACTCTGGAGTGCCTGCCGGTGCGACAGAATTGCTTCATGGAATAATTGATTCTAGGTACCCAGGAACGGCAGAGCAATATCCGAATAGCCAACTCCAGAAGTTAATTTTCGCGTGTGGTAAAGATGCTTATTCACATGAATAACGAAGAGGCGCCGACGCCTCGTCGAGCCCGCTTTTCCCGTTTGGAAAGCGGCAATATTGGTGGGGAGGCAAGGCGGAACAGGCGTGGTATTGGCGAGACAGGCTGGGCGCCTGCGTGGCCGTGGCGCGACGCTGAAAACCAGGCTGCTACAATCGCGCCTTTCGCTCCCGTTCGCCGATGACGCCTGTCCAGACTCCCCGCCGCGCCACCTGCGTCGCTTGCCTGCGCGCGCAGTCGGCCTGCATTTGCCGCTGGATCGCGCCGGTGCGGCCTGATGCGGCATTGCTGATCCTGCAGCATCCGCTCGAGGTCGCCAACGCGAAGAACAGCGCGCGCCTGCTGCACCTGAGCGTCATTGGCAGCGTGCTGGCCGTCGGGGAGGGGTTCGACGAGGCCGGGCTGGAGGCGCTGTTGCATGCGGATGGCCGCACCCCGGTGCTGCTCTATCCCGACGCATCGAGCGCGCTGGGCGGGCCGGCATTGCCGCCTGCCGCCAGGCTGCGCCTTGTCGTGCTCGACGCGACGTGGCGTAAAAGCCGCAAAATGCTGCACCTGAACCCGGCCCTGCAACGCTTGCCCCGTCTCGCCCTGCGCGACATGCCGGCCTCCAGCTACCGCATCCGCAAGGCGCATGCCCCGGACCAGCTCTCCACGCTCGAGGCAAGCGCCCACGCGCTGGGGCAGGTCGAGGGCGACATGGCGCGTGTTGTTCCCCTGTTCGGCGCCTTCGAGGGTTTTGTGGAGCAGCAGGCCGCATTCGTGCCACGCTTGAAATCGGCTTGAAATCCCTACCATAGCCGCGTACCATACTGTATAAATATACAGTGATGGATGGGCTATGGATCATCTCCAGCGAACAATTGACCGTGAATATAGTGCCGAGCAGCCGATGTTGCCGCCGCGTCCGCTCGCCGCCCACAAGGGCCGCGGCGCGGTGTCGAACATCCAGGGCCGCTATGAAATGAACGGGCGCGAGGGCTTCGACGACGGCTGGGACGCGGCCGGCGAGGGCGGCGATGCGCCTGCATTCAAGACGCAGGTCACCGACGAAGTCGCGAAGAGCATCCTGTCGCGCAATGCGTCGCCCGACATTCCGTTCAAGGTGTCGCTCAATCCCTACCGCGGCTGCGAGCACGGCTGCATCTATTGCTACGCGAGGCCGACGCACAGCTACCTGAACATGTCGCCGGGCCTGGACTTCGAGACCAAGATCATCGCCAAGAGCAACCTGGCGCAGGTCCTGCGGCGCCAGCTCGCGGGCCGGCGCTACGAGCCGAAGATGATCGCCATCGGCACCGCAACCGACTGCTATCAGCCGGTCGAGCGCGAGCTGCGCCTCACCCGCGCCGTCATCGAGCTGTTCAACGAGACCCACCACCCGTTCGGGCTCGTGACGAAATCAAGCGGCGTCGAGCGCGACCTCGACCTGATCGCG